>JAURKN010000009.1 GCA_030831725.1 Ferruginibacter sp. | reverse complement strand
TACATGGAGGTGGAATGGATCTGCTGTTTCCGCATCATGAAAGCGAGATCGCTCAAAGCACGATTTGTAATCATCACAATCCCGTGAGGTATTGGATGCACAACAATATGATCACCATCAACGGAAGAAAGATGGGAAAAAGCTACAACAACGTAATCAAGCTTACTGAAATGTTCAGTGGCAACCATCCGCTGTTGCAACAGGCATTTCATCCCATGACCATCCGTTTCTTCATTTTGCAAAGTCATTATAGAAGCACCCTCGATTTCAGCAATGAAGCCCTGTTGGCAAGTGAAAAAGCATTGAAGCGTTTATGGGAAGCTTATGAACATCTGAAAAACCTGGATTCATCACACATCGATCAAGCCTCGGATACCGAACTGGAATCGAAAGTCAACCAATGGCTTAATGAGTTTGAAGAAGCGATGGATGATGATTTCAATTCGGCGCGGGTGATTGCAAACATGTTCGAACTAGCGCCTGTGATCAATTCGCTCAAAGATGGTCTGATTCCCATGCATGCGTTGAAGAGCGAAACAGTACAAAAGATGAAGTCGTATTTCAGCATATACCTGGAGGAAATTTTCGGTTTGACGTCGATGCAGGAAAATGAAAGTGGACTTTTATCGCCAGTAATGGAATTGCTGCTCGACATCAGGAAGCAAGCCAAACAGAACAAGGATTTTGCCACATCCGACAAAATTCGAAATCAGTTGGCCGAAATCGGGATCATGGTAAAAGATGACAAAAACGGGAGCAGCAGCTGGACCACGACTTAATATCTCTGTATTCAATAAATCCAATATACCAACATGTCCTACTTGAAACAACTCAGGAAAGATCCTGTCATGCTTGAACTCACAAAAGCGACAAGCATTCAATTGCAAGAAATCAGAAAGCCGATTTTTTTAGAACTGGTTTATTCAATCATGAGCCAGCAACTGAGCACCGCGGTTGCAGACATCATCAAAAAACGCTTTCACGAACTGTTTAGAAAAAAACAACCGACACCACAGGATGTGTTGGCGGTTCCGTTCATGGAATTGAAAAAAATCGGATTGTCCACTTCCAAAACCAACTATATTCTCAACGTCTGCGATTTTTTCATTGAGCAAAAAGTGACAGATGCCAAGCTGCATAAAATGTCTGATGAGGAGCTTATCGCTTATCTGACCTCCATCAAGGGCGTTGGGAAATGGACGGTAGAGATGGTGATGATGTTTGCTATGAAAAGGGAAGATATTTTTCCGGTCATGGATTTGGGCATTCAGCAATCGATGATCAAACATTATAAAATAAGACATAAAGACAATAAGCAGGTGTTGATAGAAAGAATGATGAAAATTTCGGAACAATGGCAACCCTACCGCACATACGCTAGTTTATTTTTGTGGAATAGCAAATGATTTTTTTGATCTTTTATTAAACAAATAAAAGTTTTACTTCTTTTTGTGCTGATTTGTTTGATTTTTAACCCTTTTCATTAAACCTTTTATTAATTGTTGCGTTTGTAATAACTAAACAAACAAAAATGAATAATATGAAAAGAAAAAATTACACACTCTTCGCTCTTTGCATTTCTGCAGGTTTAATTCTGACTGGTCTTAGCTCATGTAAAAAAGATGATCCAGCTCCTACTCCGGCTCAAAAAAATATCGTCGAAATCGTAGTTGCAGATCCGAATTTCTCTTTGTTGAAACAAGCGGTAGTTAGAGCTGGTCTGACTTCAGCCCTTTCAACCGGATCATTGACAGTATTCGCACCTGATAATGCAGCATTTGCAACAGCAGGTTTGGATAGTGCCACCATCGCTTCTATTCCAGAAAATATTTTAGGATTGATTTTGAAGTATCACGTATTGAAGGCGAAAGTAGAAGCTTCAGGTGTGCCTGCTTCTGATACCGTAAACACATATGATGGTTTGAATCTTTATGCTTCAAGCAATGCTAACGGCGTTTTCGTTAATGGCATAAAAGTAAAAACAGCAAACGTACAAGCTGCGAACGGAGTTATCCATGTTATCAGCGATGTATTGATTCCACCAACAGAAACTATCGCTGAAGTGGTTTCTAACGACACAAATTTCGAAGTACTTCTTGCAGCGGTTGTTCGTGCAGGTTTGGCTTCTGCAGTAAGCAGCAACGGAAAATACACTGTGTTTGCTCCAACAGATGCAGCTTTCGCAGCAGCAGGATTTCCAGACGTAGCATCTATCAATCTTGCTCCACAAAATGCAGTGACTGCAATTGTAAAAGCACACATCATCGGAACAAACGTGTTCGCCAGTGATTTGATCAACGCTTCTACAGCAGCTACTTTGCAATCTGGAACTACACTAACTATCGGTACCAATCCTGCTTCTGTAAAAGTAACAGGTTCTACCAACCCTGCCTCTAATGTAACTGAAGCAAACATCACTACTACCAATGGTGTTATCCATGTAATCGACAGAGTACTCCTCTAATTGATTTTCACATCATACCAAAAAACCCACGGCTATACCGTGGGTTTTTTAATGCTCACCATTTGAACCATTTCTATGTATGCTATGATTGAACGCCTTATATCACTATAATTATCACATGCAAATACTGGCTACAATCTCTTCGAGGTATTTTTTGTCGGTGTCATCAAAATGATTCAGATGTTCGCTATCGACATCAAGAACGCCCATCACTTCCCCAAATCGGATGATGGGAACTACAATCTCCGATTTCGACAAACTGCTGCAGGCTATATGTCCCGGAAACTGATTCACATCAGGTACGATGATCGATTCCTTTCTTTCCCAACTCGTGCCACAAACGCCCCTTCCTTTTTGAATGCGGGTGCAGGCAACCGGTCCCTGAAACGGACCTAAAACAAGTTCCTCGTCTCTGGTCAAATAAAAACCGACCCATAACCAGTTGAATTGGGTTTTCAACGCCGCACTGATATTGGCCAGATTGGCGATCAACTCAGGTTCTTGATCAATCAAAGCAAAAATATTAGCCATGAGTTGTTGATACTGCTCTGCTTTGCTTCCTTCGTACACCAATTGTTCGTTCTCCATTTAGGGTTTGTTTTTCAAGGTTTTAAACATGGATTGAATCATTGCGGATTCATATCCTTTCTGGCGAAGATAAAGCCATATTTTCTTCTCTAACAGCAACTGATTTTTCACTTTGCCCAAACTCGCTTTTTTTTCCTCCATGAGTCGAATTAATTTTTTTTCATACTCATCCTCATCAATGGCGAGCATCCCTTTTTTGATGCAATAAGCACTGATTCCGTCTTTCTTTAATTCATAGCGAATCTTGTCTCTGCCCCAGCCATTGATTGCAAATTTTCCACGGCAAAAAGTCATGGCATACCTTTCCTCATTCAAATAGCCCTCGGAAATCAGATTTCCGATCAATTCCTCCACTTGGTCCGGATAAAGTCCGTGACCATAGAGCTTTTCCCGGGTTTCCTTATGATTTCGCTCCCTGTATGCGCAGTACTTTGTGATTTTCTCCCAAGCTTTTTCGGTTCCTATGTTGAGCGGATGTGTCAAATGTTGACAATTTGTAGATTCAATGTTGAAATTCAAACGCAAATATCTTGCTTTCATTTATACCAATCCTATAACTTTGGCCGAAATCATTTTACATATGAAGTTTATTGTTTCATCATCCATTCTGCTGAAGCAACTGCAACAGATCAGCGGCGTCATCAATACCAATACGGTTCTTCCCATTCTTGAAGATTTTCTATTTGAAATCGACAAAAATAAGCTCACGGTTGTCGCAACAGACCTGGAGACCGTGATGAAAGTCCACTTGCAAATCGAAGCGAAAGACAGTGGTAGGGTTTGTATTCCTGCTAAAATCCTGATGGATTCATTGAAAAATATCCCAGAGCAACCGCTTACTTTCAATATCGATAAAAACTTCGGAATTGAAATCACCAGCGACAATGGAAAATACAAGGTCATGGGAGAAAATCCGGACAATTTCCCAAGAGAACCACACGCTGATGATGCGAACAGTTTTGAAATGAGTTCTTCTGCTTTGGTTACCGGCATCAACAAAACCATTTTCGCAGTAAGCAGCGACGATTTACGTCCTGCAATGACCGGGGTGTTTTTTGAATTGGATACCAAAGGAATCACTTTTGTGGCCACCGACGCCCATCGCCTGGTGAGATATACCCGCAAAGATGTGAAATGTCCTAAAAAAGAATCTTTCATCGTACCTAAAAAGCCGTTGAATCTCCTGAAAGGGGCTTTGCCTGATAATGAAGATGTGCTGAATATCTCTTACAATGGCAGTCATCTTTTTGTAAAGCATGGTGGTACAGAACTGGTTTGTCGTTTGATTGACGCCCGTTTCCCTGATTACAAAGTGGTGATACCTTCGGATAACCCTTATCGTATGACAGTCAACAAGAGTGATTTCCAAAATGCGTTGAGAAGGGTTAGCGTATTCAGCAACAAAAGCACCAACCAGATCGCGCTGAACATTACCGGCAACGAACTTCATTTGATCGGACAAGATGTTGATTTCAGCAATGAAGGAAACGAAAGAATGTCTTGTCAGTATGATGGCGAGAATCTGCAAATTGCGTTCAATGCCAAATTCCTGATTGAGATGCTGAATGGTGCCGACACCAGCGATGTGAACCTTGAGTTGAGCACCTCCACCAAGGCGGGTCTCATCAAACCAACTGAGCAAGGTGATGATGAAGAGTTGCTGATGCTGGTGATGCCTTTGATGCTCAACAATTGATCTGTCTCTTATTAATACACACAAATCATACTGAACCACAGAATGGCTTTTGATTCCGTTCTGTGGTTTTTTATTGGATATTATTTAGAAAAACAAATTTGAAGGAACTGATATGATGAGTAACATGCAGGTAACTGATTACCTAAGTTATACTTGATGAAAAGCTGAACATTCAGTGACTAATTTTGTTCTTCATTCATTCTCATTAAAACTTTATAAAATGAATCTCATACAATCCCTTGAATGGAGATATGCCACAAAAAAAATGAACGGACAACATGTGTCCGATGAAAAAATAAAATCTATCCTGCATGCAATACAATTGGCGCCAAGTTCCATGGGCCTGCAGCCATATACCATTTTGGTGGTTTCTGATCCCGAGTGGAAACAAAAAATTCTTCCTGCTGCCAACAATCAATCTCAAATAACAGATTGTTCGCATTTGCTCGTATTTGCTGCTTGGGATAACATCTCAAATGAACAGGTTGATGAATTCATCAGCAGAACAGCTAAAACACGTGGAATCGACGAAGCGATGATGATTGATTTTAAAAACTATCTCTTGAGCATCATTCAAAACAATAGTCCTGAGCAAAATTTTCAATGGGCTACAAAACAGGTTTATCTGGCTTTAGGCATCGGAATCGCAGCCGCAGCCAGTGAGCAAGTAGACTCCACGCCAATGGAAGGATTCAATCCCGCCGCATTGGACGAAGTTCTTGGGCTCCATGCAATGGGACTTAAAAGTGTCGCCTTGCTTACTTTAGGATATCGTGATGCTGAAAAAGACTGGTTAGTGAATATGAAGAAAGTAAGACGCGATGCGGATACTTTATTCATCCATAAATAATAATTCTTCGACACATCAATTGTCTCTGATTTCGTTATCAGAAACTGTACTTGTTTTTTTACTTTTATTCATCTCAAGGTAGAGTCCGAGTAGAAAAAAATCACGTCCGGTTTCATCATTGATTTTATAATCGAATTGATGCAGGTATCCGAGTTGGATGGTAGAAGTTTTGGACGTTTTGTATTGCAACGCAATTTGACTCCTGTTTCTTTCAAAATAAGGTTCTCTGTCGGTAAAAAACAATTCGTTGCTGATGCTTACCAGAAAAGGTTTGTATCCTTTGTCATCATTCCCAAATGGATAAGAAACACCTAATCTATATCGGAAGCGATTGCGATACCCGTTGATTGTCCAGCGCATCTCTGTTCGGTAACGTTGTTCGATCGTAGCCGAACCGATTTGCTGCAAGAGGATGATTTGGGGCCAAATCCTGAATTCATCATTCTTTTTGGGTGTTTTGAAATTTCCGCCTTCATCAAAGGTTTGATAATGACCTGCACCTAATGTCAACTTCACAGATTTGCTCAGACCGTAATTGATACCTGCTTTGTATTCATAATAATGAAACTGATCGTACAGTTTAAGTGAACGCAATTGCGCCTCTGCAAAAAAGCTTGTTTTTTTGCTTTGATTGTATTTCAGGTTGATGACATTCCATGTGCCCAAATCGAAAGTTTGTGCATGAACAGGACCATTCCCAAAAATGAAAAGCAATGGAATCAGTCGCTTCAAAATGAATATTGATTTTTTTCTAAAGCTGTCCATTTGATAGATTTGTGAGAATGAAGATATTCTATGATCAATGTAGAATTTCCTGGATGTTGCCTTTGATATTTTCTGCGATACGTCTCATCGGTAAATCATTACTATCGTTTCCGAATGGATCTTCAATTTCTTCCGCGATCAGCTCCAAACTAGCGAGCACATAAAACAGAAAAGTGGTAACCGGTATGGTATAAAGCCCAAGCGTGAAAGCGAAGCCAAAAGGCATGGTGAGCACATAAATAAAAATGAACTTTTTGATGAACGTGCTATAGCTGAAAGGTATGGGTGTGTTCTTGATTCTTTCACAAGCCCCGCAGACATCCGTAAAAGACTGTAGTTCCGCATTAATGAACAAAAGCTGTTCTCCTGTTATGGTTCCCTGGGCGTATAATTGTTGAGTCTTTGTATACATGCTCCCTGCCACCTTATTGGGCAGATGGTGACCTTTGTTCAAATCCGGCATATCCGGATGTGGTTTTTCATCGAGTTGAAATTGTGTTGTTTCTTTGAGCAGATGTCTGCTGAGCACAATAGCAAACAAAGGAATCGCCTGTCTGAAAAAAGCCCTTGATGTCAGATCCTCCTTCGGTAGGATGGCATTTATTTTCAGTGCCAGGTTCCTGCTGTTGTTTACCAGCGAACCCCATAATTTTCTGCCTTCCCACCAGCGATCGTAAGCGGTATTTGTCCGAAAGACCAGCAACATGGAAATCGCGAAACCCAAGAGGGTGTGCATTACCGTTATGTTTTTAACCTTTGAGGTTTCCGTCCAATGCAAAAGATCTTTTTCCAGATGAACGACACCCCAAGAATACAATCCAACGAAAATCAACAAAGGCAAAAGCGCACGAAATGTGTCTGATTTATGAAAACGAAAGATGGCTACGAACCAGTCTTTGGGGTTATATAGAATCATATTGTGGTTTGTATTGCAATTTTACATTTTTTGTTTGGCTTTTCTTGTGATTGCGGCATATTCAATAAAACTAACGCTTACCCATTTTTATCCTTTGACATTATTTTTTTGTTTTTTTACCATTTTGATGGATTGATGCCTATTTTTATTCCGAAAAAATAGAATTGATGAAACATATTATTTTAGTCTCCATGCTCTGTTTTGGTTTTCTGTTTGGAAAATCACAAACAACCATTCGTGTTTTCGACAGTCTTTTGTTTTTTGATGGATACGCGGCCCGTGTAGATTCACCCCCGCCGCCGCCCGGAGTGATCAGACACAGAAATGATTTATACGCCCGAAAATTGACGGCATCAGAACTCGCTTCGATTGGCTCCAACCTCACCATGAACGTCAAGATCAGTGCCGCCTGCGATAATTATGACCGCATAGGAAATGTGAATATGGCGCTGGTACCTAAAGATAGTCCGAGCTATACACCTGCGAACGTGAAGCGCCTGGAGCTGGGTAGGTTCATCACACCATTCATGAACAAGAACATAGTACCTAAAACTGTTCCGTACAGCTTTCCCATACATAACATCGCATTGCTGATGAAAGACAGCAGCATCCTGAATAATTATGATATCTGGATCGAGCTCGAAGTATTTGGTGTTCCTTATGCCGCAAACACACAAGTGGCAGGATGTGCAGGCAGAAAAGATGTTTTCTATGGCTCACTCAGTTTTACCACAAACGCATCGATTCCAACCCAGCATCAGAACATGCTTATTCCGCTTTCATTCAAGAAAAACTTCAATAACTATCAAGCCGCTGCCACAGACACTGTCGGAAAAACCACAAGAACCTTTCAGTTCAATGTGCCGACAGATCTTACAGATGCCGCATTTTTTCTGATCACTTCCAACCACGGAGCGAATAGTGGTGGAGAAGAGTACAACAGAAGAAACCATTTTGTTTTTTATGACGATGTTTTGAAATATCTGTATAAGCCCGGCAGAGAGACTTGTGAACCTTTCCGTGTGTACAATACGCAGGGGAATGGAATTTACGGAGCAAATCCAAGGTCGAATGTGGAATGGCAGTCATTCAGCAATTGGTGCCCTGGTGATGTTATCGATATTCGCAGAATCGATTTGGGTGCTGTGGCAGCAGGCGACCATAAGTTTATGATTACCGTTCCAACAGCTGTATTTGCCAACAGAGAAGGCAATTTCCCTTTGTCGGTTTATTTCCATGGGAAAAAGCAAGGTTTGCTGGATCAGGCGGAATATGTGGATACGACTGTGGTTCCGCCTGTCGTGTCCTCCGACCTCATTTTATATCCCAATCCATCCAGTTCATACATCACCGTGGAAAGTCAAAATGCTGAGAGCATTCGCATTTTGGATATGACAGGAAAATTGGTTTATAAGAAAGAAAATCCTGCTCAAAGTATGACCATCAACACGCAAGTTTTTTCAAACGGTATCTATGTGGTTCAGGTGATGAAGGCAGGAAAATCATATCAGAAGAAATTCCTGGTGATACATTGATGTTTGTCTAAACCTAATTCTATTTTGGTATAGTCAGTTTTAATGAGAGGTTCTTAGATAAGAGACCAGTTCATTTGTAAAAATCCTTGCTCCTCGGAGCGTGAGGTGTCCCATATCGTAATAATAGGTAGAATCTTTATAACGCCCTTCATTTTGATTGTGAATCATGAATGGTATTTCGGTTCCTGCCAAGTTTCTTATTCGTTTTTCAAAAGAAGGATTATGGTTTTTGAAATTAGGAGGAAAAACAAAAACCAGTCGAATATTATTTTTCTTGCAGATAGAAATGATTCGTTTCAAACTTTCAACCAGTTGGGGTTGTTCTCCTACAGTTGAATAAGATGTGTCATTGGGATTGTAAGCAAAAGAATAATCGGGTTTGGTGAATACAATGGGCATTGAGCCGCAAGGCCACAAGGTGTCAGTCGAAGCGATGGCTTGTGATGTGATTTTGAACATGCTTTTCTCTGCCCTGAATGTATACATGTACTTCGAAATGAAAGGATTCTCGTTGTTTTCTACCATGCGGTCATTTATATATTTCAGATGAGCCAGCGGATACAATACATCATTTCTAAAATTCAAAGATTCGTTTTGTTTTAAAGAAAGACTATCGTCCATCGTTAACAGGATGGTTTCGGGTTTTTTATTTTTTTGCAGATACGTTTCCAACACGAACACATGAAAATCCAGATTGGATCCGGGATACGACAGATTGAAACATTTTTTATGTAAAGAGTCTTCCATCTGTTTTGCGATAATGTTTCGTGCAGCCCTCGAAGAACCAAGAATCAAAATATCCGAATTACATTTTCCATCTATGGCATTCTGCAAACGATTGTCGTAGATATGTTTTTGCTGATATGATATGAAAAGATAGAACAACGGATCGATCATCAGCATGATGATGAAAAGGTAAAGGCATTTTGTAAGGAATAATTTCATTTTAAAATTGAAAATAAATGAATTGCTGTTCAGCGCTCAAATGCACGATGCACAGATAGATTAGTAATAGATAGATAATCCATCTGACAAACGTCAATTGTGTCATCTTGAGTTTTCTTGCATCCCTTCGAAGATACCAATCGGTCAACACCAACGGAATGATGTAGATGAAAGCTGATTTTCCTCCGTGAAGATGTAAGAATTGTGAGGGATTTTTCAAAGTGCTACCAACCATTTGGCTGATGAAACCGAATGCCTGCTGAAGGGTCTCCGACCTGAAAAATATCCATGCAAAAGTGACAAAGCAAAATGTGCTTATCATTTGAACCCATTCCTTTACATTCGGAAATTTTCGGTCTTGAGCAACGATATCGGTAACATGTTTTCTGTTTTTTTGTAGCATCAACAGAGGCAAAAATCCGCATGCATGAATAAGTCCCCAGATGATAAAATTCCAGCTGGCTCCGTGCCAAAAACCACTAACAAGAAATATGATGAAAGTATTTCGAATTGATTTGAAAAGTCCGGATTTTGAACCACCCAACGGAATGTACAGATAGTCTCTGAACCATGAGGAAAGGGAAATATGCCATCTTCTCCAGAATTCGGCAAGGTCTCTTGAAAAGTAGGGAAATTTGAAATTGCTTAAAAGTTCAAAACCGAACAATTTAGCGGTACCTAGAGCGATATCGGAGTATCCGCTGAAATCTCCATAGATCTGAAAGCTGAAAGCGATGGCACCTATGAACAATGTAAATCCGTCAAGTTGTTGGTAATTGTTGAAAATATGGTTTACTGTTTCAGCCAATCCGTCGGCGATGACCACTTTTTTAAACATGCCCCAGAGCATGAGCCTGCATCCGTCTAAGGCCTGCTCGTATCGGAAATATCTGGGTTGTTGAACCTGAGGCAGGAGGTGATTGGCTCTTTCAATCGGACCGGCAACCAATAAAGGAAAGAAACTCACAAATACAGCATAATCGACAAAATTCCTGACCGGCTTTTGTTGACCGCGATAAATATCGAACACATAAGACA
The DNA here is from genome assembly GCA_030831725.1 of Ferruginibacter sp. GTDB lineage: Bacteria > Bacteroidota > Bacteroidia > Chitinophagales > Chitinophagaceae > Ferruginibacter. Next base: position 7,686 of record JAURKN010000009.1, on the reverse strand, counting down.
TGCCGTGAAAAGTATAGAAGGATATACCCACAGGCAATGCCACATCGAGAAAAACGGGGTTGATGTTCAATCCAATAGCTTCAAAACCATGTTGAAATTGTTCGGCAAAGAAATTATAGTATTTGAAGACGGCAAGAACACCCAGGTTATTGATGATGCTAAGCCAAAGAAAAAATTTGGCTTTATTTCGGTTTTTGGAAAAAACAAAAAAGCCATAGATGTAATCCAGCAAGGTGCTGAGCATGAGCAGCCCCATGAATTTCCAGCTCCACCAACCATAAAAAAAATAGCTTGCAGTCAATATCAAAGCATTCTGCAGCCGTAATGATCGGTTGAATACAAACCAATACAACAGAAAAACAACCGGAAGAAAAAGTAAAAATTCAAAAGAATTAAACAGCACTTATGAACGGATGGTTTAGTGGAATAGCTAAATTAATTTTTTAATCCGAACAAGTGCTTGGTTTTTCAGGTAAAATTCAGAGGAACGTTTGGAGATTTGGGATTTATGATTTGAGGTTTATGATTTGGGATTATGATTTGGCGTTTGGGATTTATGATTTGGGATTATGTTTCTTAGAGAAGAATGTCGCATGTTGGTTTCTGACCAACTTGCATTCATTATTTAAAGATGCTCACTAAACTGCTTCATTTAAAGAAGAAATTTGTGCTGGTCGGAGTAAATTTGAAAGAGTTGTATCGAACGATTTGAAGGAAAATGAAAACGGCCGCTTTTCAAAAAGCAGCCGTTACGATTTTTGTGTAGTCCCGCCAAGAATCGAACTTGGATCTAAAGTTTAGGAAACTTCTATTCTATCCATTGAACTACGGGACCAATGATTTTACAACTCTTTTATGTCGACATTTTCATCTGAACCATTGAATGCTGACGAATCCAATGAATTGGATTATCAGCATCCCGACATCCGCAGGATCGTCGGGACTACGGGACCAATGTGAACATCGGGTTGCAAATGTAGCGTTTTTGCAAAAATCAAGGGACAAAAAAAGCCACCTTTTCAGATGGCTTGATTCTTATTTTATAAATCAGTTTTTACAATTTCATGAATCTCGACAAACACATTTGTCCGCTGTGATACAGACGAATGGTATAATATCCAGAAACGAGATTTGAAGTGTTGAGTGTGATCAGGTTGTTGCCGGGAACTCCTGCAATGATACGCTGACCAACCAGTACATTCTGAGAATTGTAGATAAACGCATAAATGCTGTTCGCATTGGCTAAAGTAGCCTGCACACTTACTTGTGTGGTAGCCGGATTAGGAACAGCAGTAAGTACGCACTGTTGTGCGATTGCATTGATGGTAATGGTATCGCAGTATTCTTTCACACAACCACCTGAGGTGTTCGCTCTCAGACAAACCCTGTATGTACCAGTCTGGTTGAACGTGTACATCGGATTGAAATAGCCCAGAACAATTGAATTCGAATCAGACAATCTGGTGATCGTCCAGCTCTGACGCTGGATGAAATAGTTTGAGCTGGCATAGAAATACACGCGGTTTGGCATGTAAGTATCTCTGCGCATGGTAAATCTTACGCGAACACTGTCGCAATTGATCGGAGGTTGTCCGGAAACATAAACCATACGGCATACTTCACGAACACATGGAAGCGTGCCGGGAGCGGTTGCTTTTTTGATACGCAGACAAACCTGGAAATAACCGGATCTTGGGAAAACGTGAACAGGATTGGATGTGAAAGCGGGAGCGGAACTATCACCAAATGTCCAGCGAATTGAATCTCCTTGAGCAAATCCGATGCTGGTGTTGGTGAACGTATACGATAAATTATTGTTGCTATTTGGTGTCTGCATGTTGGTGAAGTTGGCAATCATGTTGCATGCCGTGTTGACAACGATTGTTTTGCATGTGTCTCTGATGCAAGTATTGTTCACCACCACCCTCAAACAAACATTATAAACACCGGATTGAGCGTAGTTGTGAGATGTCACATATCCGGTTCCTGTAGTTCCGTCTCCGAAATTCCAAGTGTAATTGGCAGGCACACCAGCTCCCGATGTGGTCGCAAACTGATATACATTTGGTAATGTAGGTGAGGCTGTTGCTGAAAAGTTAGGATTGAAATTACATGGTGTTGGTGATACCACGATAGTATCGCAATATTCACTCACACAAGGGGCCGCACCTGGCAGTGTTTGTTTTTTTACAACCAAACAAACCCGATATACTCCGGAATTCTGGAAAGTGATCACCGGATTCTGAACATTGGTAACGTTGCCATTGCTGAATGTCCAACGTAAAGTATCTCCTTGGCTATATCCTGTTGATGTGTTGAAGAAAGAATAAGTGCTACCGCTATTGGAATAGCTGTAGCGAGCTTGAAGATTGCATGGTTGAGGTTGAGTTGCAGTAACAGCAACAAACATGCAGGTATCATACACACAATTCCCAATCGTTGTTCTCATGCAAACCCAGTAATTGCCAGATTGCTGATATTGGTGTGTAACCGTATTGCCTGTTCCTGAGGTGCTGTCTCCAAAAGTCCATTGAGTAGCCATTTGAGCGTTCTGGCTGGTGATGTTGTTGAATACAACAACCAATCCGTTTGAAGCAGACGCGTTGAAATTGAATCTAGGTGTCGATGGACAAGGATTCGGTACTTGGGTGATAATTATGTTACGACAAATCTCACTTACACAAGGTGCAGTCCCGGGTTGGGTAAATCTCGAAATTCTCAAACAAACAGTGTACGTACCAATATTGGTATATGTATGAGCTACACTAGAGCCATATCCATAGGTTCCGTCTCCGAAACTCCAGGTTATGGAATCACCTGGCAGCGTGTTTGATGAATTACTGATAAACAGCATCGAGTTGGGCGCTCCATTGAAACTATTGGTGAAATTAGCAACTACATTGCATGGCACGGGGTTAGGGTTTCCAACAGTCACCATAACGCAGGTATCTGCTATGCATGTGTTGTTGATTACAATTCTCATACAAACCCTGTAAACACCGGCTTGATTATAAGAATGAACAACGGTTTGTCCTACTCCAGTTGTGCTGTCTCCAAAGTTCCAAGATACGAAAGCACCAATTGTAGAAATACTGGTGTTGGTAAACGTTACCACATTCGGCTGGTTTGGATTGACCTGAAAAGACAAGTTTGGAACAATGTTGCAAGGTGTATTGCATATGATGCTGACCATCTGAATTGCGGTATCAACACAAGCGATTGCTCCGATACTGTCTCTTTTGTATACCAAATGAACAATACTATACGTACCGCAATTGGCATACGTGTGTGTAGCATTCATCACATTGCTTGATGTTCCGTCTCCCCAGCTCCACTCATGTTGATAGGATGAATCGCCGGTCAGGACAGGGATAGCAAGAACTGTATTCCCTTGGACGCTGGCTGAAAATTGCGGATTACACAATTGTGCCTGAATTCCAGAAACAAAAACTGTCAATGAAAGCAACAGTAAAAAGTAAAATTTTCTCATACTTGTGTGTTTAATGGTATGTTACCCAACAGAGAGCCCGTGATGAACAATTCCGTTGTATGAACGCCTGCAAACTTATTGTTTTTTCTCCAATATGAATCTTTTCGTAGCCATTTTTAGGTAAAATCATTCAAATAGTGACTGTTTAGCTATTTTGAACTTGGGTATTTTCATTTGGTTATCTTTGTCATCCATTTTTTTCAATAGCACCCTCGTCTAAGCTGCAGATTCCTCTCGAAAATGACAACTGAGACAAGATATGCTCTAACTTAAAAAACCTTGCTGAACAATGAAATGGTTGAACATATATATTAAATACCGTCTCTGGATTGGAATCGTACTGTTGGGACTTGCTATCTACACCAACCTTGAGGCGGGTTTCTGGCCTTCTTTTATCATCTATTTGCTCGCCATTATCAGTATTCTGGGTCATTTTCTGCTGGGTCCGATGCGTTTGATCCAGTCGGCTATGGAAAATGGCGACATGGAGGAAGCCAAAAGAATCGTGGAATCCATCAAATTTCCGGGTCTGCTCATCAAGCCGATCAGGTCTGTATACTATACGGTAAAAGGAAATGTGGCCATGGCGAACCAGGACTTCCAATCTGCTGAAGCCATGATGAAAAAGGGTCTTTCCCTCGGAGGATCACTAACCCAACAGGCTGAGGGTCCGAGTAAATTACAGTTGGGTATGCTATGTATCCAGCGCGGAGATATGAAACAGGGCGAGTCTTATATACGTCAAGCCATCCGCTCCGGATTACCCGACGACGACACCAATGCGGCAGCTTATCTTCAACTATGCTCCATCATGATGAATAAAAGAGAATTCAGAGCCGCCAAAGAGTTTTTCCGTAAAGCCAAAGGATTCAAACCTACCACTCCGCAAATCGTGGATCAAATCAAGCAAATCGAGAAATATATCAACAGGATGCCGGGGTAGGATGTTTGGAGTTTGATTGTTTGTCGTTTGTCGTTTGTCGTTTGTCGTTTGTCGTTTGTTGTTTGTCGTTTGGGGTTCCGATGTGCGGATTTGGGATTTAAGATTAGAGATTGGGGGTTAAAGATTTATGATTTGGGGTTTGGAATGTTTGGGGCTATGACTATTCCGCACCCGAAAATAAGCGTTCCACAGTTTCATACCGATGATCAAAAATCTCTTTCAGCTGCTTTTTGACAAACAAAACCTGTGCGATATCTCCCAAAAATCCAAGAGGCAATTTATAATGAACAATATCTGTCATTTCCACCCCACCTTCCACTTCTTTGAAATGATGCTGGTGATGCCATAAAGAATAAGGCCCGAATCGTTGTTCATCCACAAAAAACTTGCCTTCCTCCACATGCGTTATCTCTGTCATCCAATATAATGGGATTCCCAAAATCGGACTGACTTTATACTCTATGATTTGGCCGGGATACATTTTTTCTCCATGGTGCTTGGAAATGATGTTAAATCCTAACTTTTGAGGTGTGATTTTGCTTAGGTTTTTCGGACTGCTGAAAAAATCCCAGGTTTTTTCCAGGGTCCATGGCAAACGCTGTACGGTTTTAATGCTATAAACTTTACTCATACTAGATTGACAAATTAAAGTCTCATTTGTTTTCTGTTTTAATACGTGTTGTTAATTTATCCACGAATGATGTCATGGTTATTCAATTCTATTATATTTGAATCATGTCAAATCCATCAGTAAAACTCCTCGAAACGTTCAATAAAGCCTACGAAAAACTCAATGATCAACAACGGACAGCTGTAGACAAAATTGAAGGCCCTGTTATGGTGATTGCAGGTCCGGGAACCGGAAAAACACAAATATTGGCTTGTCGGATCGGAAAGATTTTGCTGGAAACCGACGCCTCACCCGAAAACATTTTGTGTTTGACCTACACCGATGCCGGTGGTGTGGCTATGCGAAAAAGACTGGTTCAGTTCATCGGAGCGGATGCTTATAAAGTAAATATTTTCACATTCCATTCCTTTTGCAACGAAGTGATTCAACAGAATCTGCATCTCTTCGAAAAAAACATCCTAGATCCCATCTCCGAGCTGGAAACCATACAATTGTTCAAGGAGCTTATCGATTCATTGCCTAAAAATCACATCCTCAAAAGATACAGAGGAGACATCTATTACGAAGCTAAGCCGATGAAAGAACTCTTCGGCGTGATGAAAAAAGAAGGCTGGACTTCTGAACACGTTTTGCAAAGCATAGAAAAATATGTGAATGCGATGCCAGACAATGAGGAATTCAAATACCAAAGAAAATCCGGTAACAACCAAAAGGGAGACTTGAAACCCACATACTATGATACGCAGGAGCGAATGGAAAAACTGAAGGCCGCCGTCATCGCATTTGACCAATTCAATGCCATGATGCGCGAAAGGAACAGATACGATTTCGACGATATGATCAACTGGGTGATCAAGGCCTTCTCCGAGAATTCCAATCTGCTTGCCAACTATCAGGAAAAATACCAATACATCCTTGTGGATGAATATCAGGATACCAGCGGATCACAAAATAAAATTGTGGAACTATTGATCAACTATTGGGATCAGCCTAATGTTTTTGTGGTGGGTGATGATGATCAGAGTATTTTCAGGTTTCAGGGTGCGAACGTGGAAAACATGCTTGTTATCGCAAACCAGTATCAAAAAGACCTTCTAACGGTTGTGCTTACCTGCAATTACAGGTCTACACAGCCCATACTAGATATGGCACAGACATTGATCGGACACAATACAGAGAGACTGGTGAACCAAATTCCCGGTTTATCGAAAGAGCTTGTCGCATCAAATCCTGATAAAAAAGACCTTTCCAATCCACCCCTGCTGTTGGAGTATCTGAATCCAAGACAAGAGATGATCGGCATTGTGAAAAAAGTGGAAGAGTTATTGAAAGAAGGTGTACAACCCGGTCGCATCGGTATCATCTATAAAGAAAATAAATATGGAGAAAGCATCGCGCGCTTTTTCAATTTGTTGAATATTCCTGTTTACACCAAGCGACACATCAATGCTTTTGATTTGAATCTTGTTCAAAAACTGATTCACATCCTGAGATATCTTGCCACGGAGCATTACATTCCTTTCAGCGGCGATGAGATCTTGTTTAAAATTTTACACTACGACTGGTTCAATATTGAACCGATGAAAATCGCCAAATTGTCCATCGAAGTATCTGAGAGAAAATATAAATCCCAAAAAACCTCGATACGAGAACTGTTGAAAGAGCGGTCAACTGCACCGGCTGGTCATCTGTTTCCAGACAACAACGACCCTTCCCTGAAACGCACTTCAGACATCATAGAACAATTGATTGCAGAGGTCCCCAACAACACCCTGCAAATGCTTTTGGAGCGGATCATCATGGAAACAGGTGTGGTGAATACCATCCTTCAAAAACATGATAAACACTGGCAACTTCAAGTGCTAACCGCATTTTTTGATTTCATCAAAGAAGAGACACATAGAAATCCGACGATGCAACTTTCGGAATTGGTGGAGTTGATCGATTTGATGGAAAAAGAAAAGTTGTCTTTGCCCATCGTTCAAACAAGCGGAACGGAAAAAGGCGTCAACCTCATGACCGCACATGGTTCAAAAGGTCTGGAGTTCGAGCATGTTTTTGTTGCAGGGATAAACGCAAAGCTTTGGGAGAAAAAACAAGCGTTCAACCGAAATTATAAAATGCCTGATACCTTGTTCTCAAGTTCCACCGCACAAAAAGACGAGCAGGAAATCAGACGTTTGTTTTATGTGGCGATCACAAGGGCCGAAACCCATTTGTATCTGTCATATCACAAGCTCAATGCCGAAGCCAAAGAAATGGAAGAATCCAAATTTTTGGAAGAGATCAGAACAAAGCATTCACTCGTTGCTTCGAAAGCCGACATGAACCCGGAAGACCTCGACCGCTTCGCCATCTTACACCTCGGTGAAGGTGCGAAACCCGAACTGGAGCAACTGGAAGATGCCCTCATCACTCCGATGCTCGACAAATTCGTGATGAACGTAACCGCCCTAAACAGCTACCTCAACTGTCCCGTCAGCTTCTACTACAATAACTTCATCCGTGTACCATCTGCCAAGAACGAAGCCATGGAATTTGGTTCCGCCATTCATGCCGCTTTGCAATATCTATTCCAAGCCATGAAAGACGATGAACCCAACCATGCATTCCCAAGTAAAG
>JAURKN010000150.1 GCA_030831725.1 Ferruginibacter sp. | reverse complement strand
TCATGCAGATTGTCTAGCCAAGCACGAACTCCGATTTGCTCCAGGGTCCAACCAATCGCATCATTTGCCGATGTCCAGAAAAAATAGAAACTGAAAATGAAAAGTATGGTGTAGATGATACCGGGAACCAAAATCCATTTCCATAAACCATGCTTTTTTATGAAGCGGTGTGCTTGAATATAAGCCTGAATAGCTAGTATGATCTCTTTAAGCATAGGCCATGGTAAAAAAGAAAAGAGAATGTTTTGTGGGTGCCCGACTAGAATTTAGGACAAGGGATACCTTGTGATCCTGGGGGTCTTTTGATATAGATTACAGAAAACTCGGCACCGCCTCTGCTTCCTGTGGCCGCTTTAAGGGCGCTGGTGTTCACATCGTAACTCGCACCAATTCTGAGTCCTCTGATTTCAAGGCCAAGATAAGGTATAACGGCATCGTTTAAACGCATCCAAGATCCGATGTAAACATTCGTTGGATTTTCAACATCACCATTGGCATTCAGAGACAAAGCGGTTCCAAATACGGTTTCTGAAGCTTTGTTCTGCACCTGATGTATCATGGAAACATTCAAACCTACTACATCCGATAAAGGGAAAGTGCCTCCCGCGTGAACGGTAAGACGACCGGATAAATACCAGTTCTTGTCTTTGAAGCTCACTTTAGGTCTGTTGATATGGTACATGCTTACACCCACGTAGTAGTTGTTTTCACCATTGCTCGAGCCTGAATAAAGCAGCCCTGCATTGAGGTCGAGATAATTTCTGTTTCTTCCGGTCAGCGGATTAGCACCTAGATACTCTCCGGAAGTACCGGGAGCAAAACCATTTTGACGCAGTTCGTCTTCAAATGTTATTTTGGTAATATCCAATCCCATGGAAGAATATGTTCCCTGAAATCCAGCTCCTAAAGTATTGAAGCCGTCTTCATCCAAAGCTTTGTGGTAAGAAAGAGAAACAGATCCATAATTCAGTTTCAGTGTGCTGTTCGCACTGGCATCCGTAAGTGCTGAGATACCCAGTCCGAAAACATCGCCTTGGGGAATATTTTTTGATAAGATGGGAAAGTCGACAGAAGCGCTTGTGGTCACATATGCCTTAGGTATGCTAGGCCATTGATCTCTGTGATTTGCGGCAAGTCTCCAACTTCCATTGAATTTACCGGTGAATGCGGGATTCAAGGTGAGTGGGGAAGAAAAAAATTGAGAAAAATGGGGATCCTGTGCCTTAGTTTGTAAACCCATGGCAGCAATCAAAATGAATAAAAAGAAAAGTGTTTTTTTCATGACAAACGCTATTCCGTAAAGATAGTAAAAAGGAGATTAATCTATGCCATTTTAGACGTTAAAACGACTCAATGCTGCATTTTTGTTCCAAACGCGAGATCTCCCGCATCTCCGAGTCCCGGTAGTATATATCCTTTGTCCGATAGCGCTTCGTCAACATCCCCGCACCAGATCATGGCTTCCGGAAAAACGGCGGAAACGTAATCCAGACCTGGCTTGCTGGCAATGGCACAGACAATATGAAGTTCTCTCCATTTGCCCTCATTTTGCAATTGGTTTATCGATCTTACCAATGATGCTCCCGTAGCCAACATGGGGTCGCTTATGATTAAAATTCTGTTTGTGAGGTCGGGACAGCTTACATATTCCAGGCTGATTTCGAAGTGGCTTTCATCGGTGTGTTTTCTGTAAGCGGCCATGAAAGAGTTGTCGGCCTGATCGAAATAATTCAGCATACCCTGATGTAAGGGTAGTCCGGCACGTAAAATGGTGCACAAAACGGGCTGCTCAGCCAAAACGGAACTTTGATGAACACCCAATGGTGTATTTATCGGAGTTGTATTGTATGGCAGACTCTTGCTGATTTCATAAGCGATGGCTTCGCCAATTCTCTCCAGGTTTCTTCTGAATCGCATCCTGTCTCCCTGAACATTGATGTTACGCAATTCGCTCACCCATTGGGAAACGAAAGATTTTTTTTCACTCAGATTTATGATTTTTGACTCCTTCATCTTGCTGTTTATTGACAATTTTGTTTCAAATCTACTGAAAAATCAACAAGCCCTTTTACTTTTACACTCATAAACTGAAACTTATGCGTTTACTTTTTTCTTTTTACACGGTCATCCTCCTAACAAGTATGTGTATGTTCTGCTCCTGCGATTTTGTTGAAAAAAACAAGGAGAAACAAAAAAAACAATCATACGAAGCCAGTAAAAAAACCATTGAGGAGATTGAAAGGGAAAATCCATTGAGGTTTATTTCTGTGAATGGCAAAGACAAAAAAAATATCATAGGCCAAACCGTGGTTAAAGGCACCATCATCAATAAGGCAACGACGGTCGCCTATAAGAATTTCGCGGTTAAAGTCTCTTTTTACAGTAAAACAGGAGCTTTGCTCGAAGAAGATGAGGAAACAATAATGGAGCAAATCGGCCCTGGAGATGAATTCGAATTCAAGTCGAAGTTTTTCGCACCGAGAGATGCCGAAGAGGTAAAACTAAAAGTGATTTCTGCGAAGCCGGTCAAATAGAAATCAATTTGAATTCCTCGCCATCGAAAAGTCCGAGATCACTTAATTTCAAGGAGGGTATCACCAGCAATGCCATGAAAGAAAGGGTCATGAATGGGGCATTCAATCCGGATTTCAGGTTTATTTTGGCGAACCGATCTATTTCCGAATAAGCCGCCGCCACTTCATATCCATCTCCATCACTCATCAATCCTGCAACAGGCAAAGCCAAAATCCGTGTTTCATTTTTATGAACGGCCGAGACGCCTCCTTCTTGTTTGATAATTTCATTTACCGCTTTGCTCATCCATTCATCACTGCTTCCCACAACCACGATGTTATGGCTGTCGTGTGCCACACTGGATGCGATGGCTCCATCTTTTATTCCAAATCCAGTTATGAATGCTGAAGCGACAGGGGCGTTTTTGTATCTGTTCACAACAGAAATTTTTAGCACATCTCTTTCCTGATCCTGAACGATTTTACCTGATTCTATTTTGGGGTCTGTGATCCACTTATCCGTAATCAATTGTCCATCCAAAGCTTTGATGACCAATATTTTTTCCTGTCCTGAAAAAGGAATTTCAAATGCATCAGGATTTTTCATTTCGCATTCAAAGCGATTGATTTTTTTAAAACTGTCCGATTGTATGTATGATTTGCCTTTTTCTGCTACAACCACACCTCGGATTATGGTTTGCAGCACATGGAATCGTTTCAGCGAATCAACCAAAATAAAATCTGCAACGTCACCTTCCCTTAACAAACCTGATTTGAAACCATAATGTTTTGCAGGATTGATACAAGCGGCTTTCAGCACTTTGAACACATCTACTCCCGTTTTTACTGCTCTTTCGCAAAGCAAATTAATATGTCCCTTTTCCAAACTGTCTGGATGCATATCATCCGAACAAAACATCATTTCATCTTCATGATCATGAAGCAAATCAATCAG
>JAURKN010000149.1 GCA_030831725.1 Ferruginibacter sp. | reverse complement strand
TATAAAAATCCAAATATTATACCTCATATTTTTCTTTAACGTTTTTTCCACTCTAACTGAATTTTTCATGCGTAGATTCATTTAAGAAAACAAAATCAACTCCATTTGATTACAATTCTATAACTCTTCTTACTCTCTTTCTCTCGTTTCTTGTAATCGTTTTCTTTTCAGCCATTTCAATTGTTGTTCGAGTCAAAAAAAATCTAATCATTTTTTTATGAGTTCATTTCAATCCATAAAATCCATACATATGCTGAAGTATATACCTCTTCTATTTTTTTGTTTTTTACAAAATTCAAATGCCCAATCCATCAGTGAAAGAAGGGTAGATAGTTCAGGTAGTATATTATTCATCACCAAACCAGATACAATCGCAACGGGTGAAAAATATTGCAGTGTTGAAGGTGCGGTTTTACTCTCACAAAATCGATTCTATTATGGATTCGGCTTCTATTTTACTTCTCCAGCTACTTTTTTTATGACTGAGAAAAACAAAATCCAGATACGTTTTTCAGATGGCGAATTCATAGAAGATCATGTATATACTGATGGTGAGTTTATAGGGGAAGGAAATGAATTAAAAATCAAGATACAGGTTTCAGATGTTTTATTACGAGCAATGAAACATCAACCGGTTTCTTCTGTTGCCTTTATTACGACTTCATTCAGACATGTTTTGCCTATTACTGAAATGTATCAAGAAAAATTAATGAAACTCTCTTCCTTCCTCCTGGATATAGATGAATGTCAAGAGAATTTAAATGATAAATCTGAAATAAAATAACATATCGTACCCATGATCTAAATCAAAAAACAACATTTTTTAACCTTAAAACCAAAAAGTATGAAACGAAAAAATCTTCTACTGATCGCTGCAATCATCATCATTATTATTGTAATGATAGTAAAATGTAACTGCAAGTATGAATCAAATGAACCAGTGGTTATAAAAAAGAAAGTTGAACGATTTGTAAATCCGCCACTTCCTACAGCAGATGTTCCATTTACAAACTATACGGTTGATGCTACCAAAGGTGATACACTGCTTTATCCTTCTGGAAGTATTGTTTTGTTTCCTCCCAATTCATTTGTAGATAAGAATGGTAAGCTTATTGAAGGGAATGTTCAAGTTAAATATCGAGAATTCTCTCATCCGATTGACTATTTTTTGTCAGGCATTCCGATGGGGTATGATTCTGCGGGTACTCATTACAATTTTGAATCTGCGGGTATGTGCGATATTCAGGCATTCAAGGATGGTCAACCGGTATTTGTAAATAAAAATGCAAAACCAGAAATCAATATCGAAACAGAAAATAAAGACCTGGCGCAAAATCTATATTACCTCGATACTGCAAGTAAACAGTGGGTCAATAAAGGGAAATCCACCATACTTACCGTAGGGAAAAAGGAGGTTACGGTTAAGCAACCCGATGTGGCAAGCATTCCTGAACCGGTAAAACCAAGCAGAGTGATAGACGACTTGCCAATCATCAAAGTAACCATTGACCCAGAATCTTTTAAAGAGTTATTGGTTTATGACAATCTTCAATTTCAATTGGATAAGGATGAACAAAGATTCAAGCCCGAAGATTCATACATACGTTGGGATGATATTAAACTTCAAAAGGGGAAAAATTATGGCCTTTACATCATTCGATTCAGCAAGTCTTATGCGGGCTACGAAAAAACCGTTGAATATAAAGTAAAGCCGGTCTTAAACGATAAAGATTACGCCAAAGCAATGCTGGAATATGATAAACAAATGAGAGAATACGAGAAAAAAATTGATGCGAGGCTGACTGCTGAAAAAGCCAATAAACAAGCATACATCAGGGACTCAATAAAAAATGCTGAGATAGATCGTGACAATGAGAAAACAGCTCGTTTGAATAAAATCATAGAGGCTAAAAACGCAGAAATAGACAAAATCAATGCAGAAGTGGAAGCCCAAAATAAAAAAATTGAAAAAGAGAACATCCGAAATAAAAATATTTCTATGAATCAATACACCTTAAGAAGTTTTGAGGTTGATGGTTTTGGAATATGGAATTGTGACAAGCCTTTACTCATAGACAATTATGTTAAGCTTCTTCCAGTTTATTTAGATGAAAATGGCGATTCAATAAATTTATATACCGCCAATCTTTATGCTAGAAATAAAAATATGATTTATCAGATTTGGGACAACCAGGTCTCCGTCCCTCTTGATCAGGAAAATATGATTGTCGGTATCTATGAAGACCGCTTTGCGTATATCACTTATGATGAATTTAAAAAATTGAACATCAATTCAGACACTAAAGTTCAGCATTTTCCAATGCACCTTGTATCCAAGGCAAATAACAATTATGATTTTATAAAAAGCCTTGTGGATCAGTAAACATCAGGTAAAACCTATTTCTCAACACACTAAAAATAATGCCATGAAAAAAATAATCTTTATTTCATTCTTGTTTATTTATCAGACTATACATGCTCAAAAAATCACACACAGAGAAGAATCAGAAGTAGGTGTATCCATACTTTCTTCTACTGTTCCTATGCAGCTGGAACCCTATTTGTTTAGTGTAAATGCATTTGCAATTATTCCAAAAGACACAGCAGCCGAAGATATGTATGCTCTTTCATTCTTTTATAAAACACCTAAGGAAATTACTTTAGACACCACTGCTGAAGTTGAACTCCGTTTTTCAGATGGAACCCTGTTTACTTTTAATCAGGTAAGAAACGAGCTAGAACCAACAGCTAAGGATTCTCTCATCAGTTTTCAATGTCTAGTAAGTTATAAATGTTTGAGCCGAATGACTAAAATGCCTGTGAGCGACATCAATTTCATTACCCCGCTCTATACCATCAATATTGAGATAGAAGATAAGATTAAATTGTTTCTCCCTAACTTGGCAAGACTTATTCTGGATAAAGCCAACGAAGAATATGTTGATATTCTTAATTTCGAGCGAAGTAAATATGCAACACCCATTGCATTTGATCCATCCAATAATCAGAAGCTGGATCAAAAATATTTTGGTAAATATTCAGGAGAGTGGTACGTGGGAGAATACTTATACAATTTCGATTTATACCTCAAATCAGATACCAGTTACATTGTATGGCAAATCATCAATGATCCGAATGAATCTAAACCTTATAGAATAAAAACACAGGTTCTAAATATTCGTCCATTTACCGACCCTTACACCCTTATCATGGATGTTTGTTACGAGTCAGATAAACCAGACTATACTGATGGAAGACGAACTTTTTATCTTAAGCTCTCGGAGGATGAAAAGATGCTGTACGGGGAAACCTGGGTATGGGGTCAACCATTTGGAAAAATGTATGGGGTAAAGCGTAAAATTTATTAGACATAGATATTTTCCTATTGAAATAGCCAGTATTTAAAACTGGCTATTTTTGTTATGATGCGAAAAGATATTTGATTTAACTGAACGATCTTAATTATTGGGCTTTCATTCGTCGGCACCTTTTTTGAATTTTCAAGGATTGTTATTTTTAATGATTTTTTTAAATTCAATTCAACGAATTCAAATACGTCATTCGTTGCGTCAGATACAATTTCGCCGCTTCGATGTCCTGCGTTTCTGTTTCAGCACTGTCTCCACCAGAACCAAAATTTAAACGTATCCTTTTCTTTTGTGCAGCAAACTCAATGAATATTTCACTGCTCTTGCTGATGTTGTCGATCTGTAGCAGTTTCATATAATGCTCCATATGACATGTGGGAAGTATGACCTGATTGGAATAATAACTAACTGATTTTCCTTTTGACTGAGATGGATGGTTCATGTGTTGACTTTTTTCGATTAGAGAAAGATCGAACAATATTTATTCAAGTTAATCTTTCTTTTTTTTGTCGGCAAGTTGTTTGTTGCGTTTTTTCTTATCCCTCAAATCGCATCATTGTGCTAATTTGCCTACATGGAACAGCATCGTTATTTTTTGGTGAATAAACCTGTGAATATGGTTTCTCAGTTTGTGAGCAGCCACGACGTGAGGTTGCTGGGTTCTCTGCCTTTCGATTTTCCGGAAGGGACGCATGCGATAGGCCGACTGGATAAGGATTCTGAGGGTTTGTTGTTGCTGACCACCAATAAAAAAATAACGCGTCTTTTATTTCATGGTGAAAAACCACATGCCCGAACCTATCTGGTGATGGCGAAAAATAAGGTCAGTGAAGAAACTGTGTCTAAACTCGCTAAGGGCATTTCCATCTCCGCACCCAATAGTGGGCGGTTCATCACAACACCTTGTGAAGTGAAACTGACAGAAAAGCCGGATTATATAAAAGACCTTGATACGGAAATTCATCAAAATGTGGTTAACTCCTGGCTGACGTTATCACTGACGGAAGGCCGATTTCATCAGGTTCGTAAAATGATGGCTGCGGTGAAGCACAAATGCATCAGACTCATCCGAATTTCCATAGAAGACATCCATGTTCAAGACATCCCACCCGGTGGTGTGAAAGAAGTAAGTGAAGCTTATTTTTTTGAAAAACTCAAGCTATGATGTTCATGCCTCAAATTCCCATCAATTTCCGTATTCACAGAGGAATTTGATGCGCATGATTTTCAACTGCTCCCAGTTGAAATTGCTGTCTGCCAGCTCTTCCTGTGCCAGTTGCAGCGATGAGGTTTCACAGTTTTTAAAATAGTCTATGATCTCATCCTGCTCATATTCATCCACCATTTCGTCAATGGCATAATTGAGGTTGAGTTTTGTTCCGCTCGCAACAATCGTTTCCATTTGTTCCAGCAATTCATCAATGCGCAGGTCTTTATTTTTGGCGATGGTTTCGAGGGGTATTTTCTTATCTACGTTCTGTATGATGAAGATCTTGTTGTTGTTCTTGTTCAGTACGCTTTTCATCACGAAATCATCAGGCTTCACCACATCATTTTCTTCCACATAAGAGGCAATCAAATCGATAAACGGTTTTCCGTATCGCATCGCTTTCCCTTTACTTACACCGCTGATTTTTTCGAGTTCGGTCATCGTTTCCGGATACATGGTGGCCATGTCTTCGAGGGATGACTCCAGGAAAATGACAAAAGGTGGAAGATTTTTTTCTTTCGCTACTTTTTTACGCAGTTCCTTCAGCAATTCAAACAGCTTTTCGTCGGTTGCGCCTGACTGTGCGGAGGCAGTTGCGGTTTCTTCGTCATCGGCGTTGGCTTCTTCAAACAGGTTGTTGAGCACAATCGGGAATGATGATGATTTTTTCAAAAATGCCTTTCCGTTTTTCGTGATTTTCAAGACACCATATTCTACAATATCTTTTTCGAGCAATCCGTTCAACAGCATTTGTCGAAACAGGCTGTTCCAAAAATGAGGCTCTTTGTCCGATCCGCTGCCGAAAAGGTCAATCTGATCGTGACGATACATCTGAACCTGGGTATTGGCCTTACCGGTGAGCACGTTGATCAGGTATTCTATGGTGAAATTCTCTCCTAAGGTGGAGATTAGCTTCAACGCTATTTTGGCTTCCTTCTCTGCTTCTGTTTTTTCTTTGGGATTCAGACAATTGTCGCAGTGTCCACAGCTTTTGGAATCGTCGTATGGTTCTCCGAAATAGTAAAGCAAGGTTTTTCTTCGACATACACTGCTCTCTGCGAAAGAAAGTGTTTCGTTGATCAGCTGCGCACCTACTTCACGCTCACTCAGTGGTTTGTCTTTCATGAGGTGTTCCAGCTTGGCAATGTCTTTGTGCGAATAATACAAGATGCATTTCCCTTCGAGTCCGTCTCGGCCGGCCCTTCCGGTTTCCTGGTAATAATTCTCTATAGATTTAGGTATGTTGTAATGAATCACAAAACGCACATCGGGCTTGTCGATACCCATGCCAAAAGCGATGGTAGCCACAATTACGCTCACATCTTCATTCAAAAACTGGTCCTGACGCGTTGCCCTTAGCTTGGCGTCTAACCCTGCATGATAGGCAACAGCTTTGATGCCGTTTGCCATAAGCATGTTGGCGAGGTCTTCGGTGGTCTTTCTGTTTAAGGTATAGATGATGCCACTTTTATTCTTGTGTTGCTGAATGAATCGTACGATGCTCTTGTTGGTTTGCTCCACATTGATCTTGGGCTGTATTTCATAATACAGATTGGGTCTGTTGAAGGAAGAGATGAAGGTTTTCGGATCTCTCAGTCCCAGATTCTTGGCGATGTCGTTTTGTACTTTTGGGGTAGCCGTTGCCGTGAGTGCGATCACAGGAACGTTGTCGTTGATGGTTTCCATCATTTCCCTGAGTCTGCGGTATTCCGGTCTGAAATCATGTCCCCATTCCGAAATGCAATGCGCCTCATCTACGGCAAAAAAGGATATGGGAATGGATTGGAAAAACTGAATATTGTCTTCTTTGGTCATGGTTTCGGGTGCCACATAAAGCATTTTGGTTTTTCCCGACATAAGGTCTTCCCTTACTTTTTTCTGCTGGCTTTTATTAAGTGTACTGTTCAGAAAATGCGCCACGTTGTCTTTGCTGCTATAGCTTCGGATCAGGTCCACCTGGTTTTTCATGAGGGCAATCAGCGGCGAAACGATGATGGCCACTCCTTTGGAAATAAGCGCAGGCAATTGGTAGCACATGCTCTTTCCACCGCCTGTAGGCATTATCACAAAAACATCTTTTCCAGACAATAAGGTTTGGATGATGGCTTCCTGAGGACCCTTGAAAGCTTCAAATCCAAAGTATTTTTGGAGATGCGGAATCAGATTCGAGCTGTCGTAATTGGTTTCTATGGGAGCGGTAACGGATGTTTCCTTTTTACTGCTTTTCTTTTTCGTGGTGGCCATAACAAAATTTGTCCTGCAAATTGGTCCGGCTAATGGGAACTGTTTTGAAGGCACACGAAGTTAATCTAATATTCATGGAAAAGCAAGGGCTGAGAGATGGCAATTCTAAGGCTGACTATTCAACTTATACTCCATCATTTTATGGGATTGATGGAAGAATGGAATTCAAATGAATTGGCGCTCAACGAATTATTTCATAACCCCCTGAAAACCTTTGCATTTTCGGCTTATTCATTTAGGTTTGCATTCCATTGTATGAACCCATCAGACATCATAGCTTCAGCCCTTCGGACCATCCGTTCTCAAGCCGACTCCGTAAGGATGCTTGAGCGTTTCATCAACGCAGATTTTGTGGCAGCTGTGGAGCGCATTTCTGAAAACAAAGGTCGGTTGGTATTGAGTGGAATTGGCAAAAGTGCCGTAATAGCTCAAAAAATCGCAGCCACCCTCAACAGTACCGGAACTCCGGCACTTTTCATGCATGCCGCAGATGCCATTCATGGCGATTTGGGGATGATCCGCGGAGAAGACATCGTACTGGTGATCAGCAAAAGCGGCGATAGTCCCGAAATCAAGGTGCTTGTTCCATTGGTGAAGGGATTTGGCAACCTGCTCATCGGCATGGGGGGAAATATGGATTCCTTCTTGGCCCGTCAATGCGACTTCTATTTGAATACTACAGTAGAAGTGGAGTCTTGTCCGAATAATCTCGCTCCGACAAACAGCACAACAGCACAAATGGTCATGGGTGATGCCCTTGCGGTTTGCTTGATGGAAAGAAGCGGGTTTGGGAAAGAGGATTTTGCACGCTATCATCCGGGTGGAGCGCTTGGAAAGAAATTGTATCTGAGGGTGAGCGATTTATTGTCTGTGCAGAAACCATCTGTATCTAAAGATGCAACCATAAAAAAAGTGATAGTAGAAATCACCAAAAACAGATTGGGAGCGGTTGTGGTTGAGAATGGGGATGGACAAGTCGTGGGTATTGTTACCGACGGAGACGTGAGGAGGATGCTTGAGAAATACGATAATTTTAATGAATTGAATGCGGAAAGCATCATGGCTTCATCTCCCAAAACCATAGAAAAAGATGCTTTGGCGGTTGAAGCCTTCGAGCTTATGAAAACACATCACATCAACCAATTGGCGGTTACCGACCAAGGGGTTTATTGCGGAATGATACATATACAGGACCTTGTACGAGAAGGGATCATTTAATAATTAACTATGAACAAGAATCATTATGTGGCCATCATGGCCGGAGGAATAGGAAGTCGTTTCTGGCCCATGAGCAGAACCAATTTTCCAAAACAGTTTTTGGATATTCTGAACACAGGCAGAACCCTCATTCAATCCACTTTTGACCGATTTTCAACCTTCATCCCTACAGAAAATATTTTTGTGGTGACTTCCGAAGCATATCGAGACATTGTCAGGATGCAACTTCCGGAGATTCCAGCAGAGAATATCCTGTGCGAACCTTCCCGAAAAAATACAGCCCCTTGCATTGCCTATATCTCATACAAGCTGGCTCAACTCAATCCTGATGCGAATCTGATTTGCGCGCCTGCAGACCATTTGATTCTGGACCAACCTGCATTTACTCAAACCTGTATGGCTGCATTGGAGTTTACCGAAAATATCAAAGCGCTGCTTACACTAGGCATAAAGCCAACCAATCCGAATACGGGTTATGGATATATCCAGTTCGAACAGTTGGCTGTGAGCAACAATATTTACAAGGTTAAAACCTTTACCGAAAAACCCGATCGTGATCTCGCCAAGACTTTCGTTGCCAGCGGTGATTTTCTGTG
This sequence comes from Ferruginibacter sp., assembly GCA_030831725.1. Taxonomy (GTDB): domain Bacteria; phylum Bacteroidota; class Bacteroidia; order Chitinophagales; family Chitinophagaceae; genus Ferruginibacter. The sequence continues at coordinate 2,924 of JAURKN010000149.1, read as the reverse complement.
GAATTCGGGCATATTCGTTTGGCAGGTTAGAAATATCGTAAAGGCATTCGAGCAATTCTTGCCTGAGCTTCACGAAATTTTTGATGCGGAGAAAGACAGCTACAACACAGCCCAGGAGCAGGAAGCCATTGATCGCATCTATCCTCAATGTGTGAACATTTCGATAGACTATGGCATCATGGAAAAAGCAGACAATGTATATGTAATTCCCTCTTCATTCGGATGGAGCGATTTGGGAACCTGGGCCAGTGCCTATGAAACGATCGAGAAAGATTATCTCGACAATGCTGTTGCCGGAAACCAGGTCATGGTCTTTGATGCGAACAAGAATATGGTTCACGCCGATAACAACAAACTTGTTGTAATTCAAGGTTTGGAAGACTATATCGTTGTAGATACGAAAGATGTTTTGCTCATTTGTCAAAAAGACAAGGAGCAGGAAATCAAGGAGTATGTAGCAGAAGTGAAACGCAATAAGGGAGAGAAATACATCTAATTCTTTGTTCGTGAGTTTTCTTTCAATTCTTTATAAGCGACGTGCATCATGGATGCATCTGAACCTTCATTTTCAACCCTTAATTTATTTCATTGAAACCAGAGATTCAATCTAAGTTGCCAAATGTTGGTACCACCATATTTACGGTGATGAGCAGTCTGGCCAATGCACATGGTGCAATCAATCTCGGACAAGGGTTTCCGGATTTCGATATGCATCCAGCGCTTGTGGATGGAGTAGCTAAAGCGATGCGGGACGGATTGAATCAGTATGTTCACATGTGTGGACTTCCATCATTACGTGAACGCATATCCGAAAAAGTGAATGGCAGCTATGGTTCGAATGTTCATCCGGATACGGACATCACCATCACTCCCGGTGGAACCTATGCCATATATACCGCACTCACGGCCATTTTACAGCCCGGTGACGAAGTGATTCTGTTTGAACCCGCTTATGATTCATACATTCCCAATATCGAAATCAACGGAGGCATTCCGGTACCAATTGCATTAAAATATCCCGATTATTCTATCGACTGGGATTTGGTAAAACAAAAGATTACATCCAGAACGAAAGCCATCATGATCAACTCGCCCCACAATCCAAGCGGTGCGGTGCTGGATGAGTCAGATATGAAACAACTGGAATCTATCGTAGAAGGAACAGGGATTTTTATCATCAGCGACGAGGTATACGAACACCTGATTTTTGATGACAAGGTGCATCATTCCGTGCTTCGATATCCCGCGCTAAGAGAAAGAGCCTTCGTATGCTTTTCGTTCGGTAAAGTATATCATTGTACCGGATGGAAAATGGGATACTGCATCGCTCCGGAAACGATGACCAAAGAATTCAGAAAAGTGCATCAATACAATTGCTTCACCTGTTTCGGTCCCGTGCAATATGCACTGTCCGATTTTTTAAAAGAACCGTTACATTATCTGGAACTTGGAAAGATGCTGCAAAAGAAAAGAGACTATCTGATGGACAAGATGAAACCCACCGGGTTAAAGCCTCTTCCCACATATGGCAGTTATTTTCAGTTGTACAGTTATGAGGGTTTGAGTGAATTGGATGAGCTTTCCTTTGCCCAACAGTTGACAACGGAGGGGGGAGTGGCAACTATTCCTGTTTCCGCTTTTTATCATAAACCCATTGAAAATCAAGTTCTTCGCTTTTGTTTCGCCAAAAAAGAATCCACCCTGGATGCCGCAGCCGAACGTCTTGTTCGTTATTTTGAAAAAAATCAAGGATAAAAACTAACAATTGTTAGTTTTTATAAACGCTTTTCTTACATTTGAAGGACAAAACCTTCAACCATGACCCAAATACATGATTTAGAAAAATCATTTCAGGACAAGATTGACCGTGAAATCAAAATTGAGCCGAAGGATTGGATGCCCGAAGCGTATAGAAAAACCAACCTTCGTCAGATTAGCCAACATGCGCATAGCGAAATCGTAGGGATGTTACCAGAGGGGAATTGGATTACTCGTGCTCCTTCGTTGAAGCGTAAGGCGATTCTGATCGCCAAAGTGCAAGATGAAGCCGGTCATGGTTTGTATCTCTATTCTGCTGCCGAAACATTGGGAACAAGCCGCGATCAAATGGTGGAAGATCTCCACAGCGGTAAAGCCAAATACTCTTCCATTTTCAATTATCCAACTTTAACCTGGGCCGACATGGGTGCAGTGGGTTGGTTGGTGGATGGCGCTGCCATCATGAATCAGGTGATGTTGTGCCGTACCTCTTATGGACCTTATGCCAGAGCAATGGTGCGTATATGCAAGGAGGAAAGTTTTCATCAGCGTCAGGGCTTCGATGCGCTTCTCGAAATGAGCAAAGGCACCGAAGAACAACGTGCCATGTGTCAGGATGCGATCAATCGCTGGTGGTGGCCTTGTTTGATGATGTTTGGTCCGAAGGACAGCGAAAGCACCAACAGCGACCAGAGCATCAAATGGAAAATCAAAAGAAAAACAAACGACGAATTGCGTCAGGCTTTTGTAGACATGATCGCAGAGCAAATCAAACTATTGGGTATGACCTTACCCGATCCGGATTTGAAATGGAATGAAGAGCGCAAACATTATGATTTCGGCGAAATCAACTGGACTGAATTTTGGAATGTGGTGAAAGGAAATGGTCCATGCAACAAGCAGCGTCTCGAAGCGAGAAGAAAAGCGCATGAAGAAGGAGAGTGGGTAAGACAAGCCGCACTCGCTCATGCAGAAAAAAGAAGAAATCGTCAGAAAACCAAAGTGGCCTAATTTCTGAACATCTATCCATCATCTACAAACATTCATAAATGAAAATAGCAATTCAAAAATTTTTTTATGGCGACATCCCTGAAGATCAGTCTGCCGGTGCGGCAGGAAAAATCTCAGATGCACGTTTGGAGTGGCCTCTCTGGGAAGTATTCATC
>JAURKN010000148.1 GCA_030831725.1 Ferruginibacter sp. | reverse complement strand
CGAGGAACCGGAGTGGGGGCCAAAGTGAAGGATATCGTGATATGCGGAAAAACCGGAACCGTGGAAAACTACTATCGCGGAGTAAAACAACAAAACCACTCCTTTTTTTGTGGCTTCGCACCAAGAGACAATCCCAAAATCGCCATCATGTGTGTTGTGGAGAACAGCGGTAGATTCGGAGGTACATACGCGGCACCCATTGTTGGATTGATGATTGAAAAATATTTGAAGGATTCCATCACGGATGATGCAAGAAAAAAACGAATCGATCAATTGTCGGAACTTAAATTGATGCCTCCGAGAATTTTTGCCGAATTGCGCCGACAAGACTCCATGCGTCATTCCAAAGATTCGGCTTATCTTTTGGCTAAAGGGTATATCAAATTGTTTATAGATTCTGCAGAAATAGATGAAGACCAACTTGACAAGGAGGAACTGCAGAAAGTGAAAAAGGATCAGACTCCTGCCAAAAAAACGCCGGTCAAAGATAGTGTTAGAAAGGTGCAGGCTATCTTGCCATCAGAAAAAAGAAATCAGTCGAAAGACACTACGAAGAACGATTATTGATACATGCTTCAACAAAGACAAAACATAGCGACCCAAAAGGATAGCATCATCATATGGCTATACGGCATCATCGCGCTCATCGGATTGATTTGCATTATCTCTGTGGAACATAAAAGCAATGATGATTTTTTTAAATCGCTGTTGGGATTTCAAAAAAACTACAGCAAACAGTTTTTTTATCTGATCATCTGTACCGTAATCGCCACATTCATTCTGCTGACTGACAGCAAGTTCTTCACCGCTACGCCCAATTTGTTATATGCTATTGGTATACTGCTCATGTTGGCAACATTTGTGATCGGAAAAACGGTCAACGGATCCAAAAGTTGGATACCATTGGGTTTTATGAATCTCCAGCCCGTTGAAACCTGTAAGATTTTTGCAAGTCTGGCTTTGGCAAAATATCTCTCCCGACCCGAAACCGACTTCTCAAAACCAAGGTCGCAGATGATCGCTACGTCGATATGTTTTCTTCCCATCATTTTTTCACTTTTACAAAATGAAACCGGACTGGCTTTGGTATATCTCACATTTCTGCTACCCATGTACAGAGAAGGGTTTCCACCGATTTATTTGATCTTGGGTGTTTCATTAGGTATTTTGCTGATTGTTTCATTGCTTTTCCCGACAAACCAGTTGTTAATCGCGTTCACCTGCATTGCTTTGTTGGTTGCCTACTTTTTAAAGCGAAAAATAAAACGTAACAAATCAATTCTTCTCTTGATTGTCATAACATGGGGTATAAGCGCCGCCTTCGTAGGAGTCGCTGTTCCTTTTATGTTTAAACATGTTTTTCAAAAATATCAGTCAGACCGTATTTTCAGTATGGTGGGGAGAGACAATCCCTTTATTGAACAGGAAGATGGAAAAAACGATGTGGAAACTGGGAAAAAACCTAGTAAGGACAAGGAAAATTATAATGTTAAACAATCTAAAATCGCTATCGGTTCGGGTGGGTTTTTTGGAAAAGGATTCATGAAAGGCACTCAAACCCAGGGGGACTTTGTTCCCGAACAACATACCGACTTCATTTTTACCTCATTGGGAGAGAATTTCGGATTTGTAGGATGCACCATACTCATGCTCCTTTATCTTGGCCTACTGCTTCGCATCATTTTCATCGCGGAACGTCAACGAAGCACATTCAGCAGGGTATACGGCTACTGTGTGGCAGCCATCATCTTCTTTCACGTGGCCATCAATATAGGCATGACAATTGGTCTTGCCCCGGTGATTGGTATCACCCTGCCGCTCATGAGTTATGGAGGATCATCCTTGCTGACTTTCACGATACTCATCTTCATTCTTGTTCGACTTGACGCTGACAGACAGATGGTTTTGAGATAATTTTTTTTCATTTTATGGAATCGGAGATGTTTTCTCATCCTTGAGAAAATAAAACCGAAAAAAATGAAAAAATGGATTTTTCTCACCATGATCTTTCTTGGTCATTTCTCATTCGCTCAAAAAAGAGACACCATCACAACAAATGCGCCTCTCATTTCCACGACAGTATACTATGGAAATGGAGCCGATCTTCATCATCAGGCAAAGGCTAATTTGCAAAAGGGAATGCAGGAGCTTGTTTTCAATAATCTCGCATGGTATGCAGACATCAACACTTTTCAGATTTCTTGCCCGGAATATGTAACCATACTTTCTTACAAACACCGTATCTATACGCCTGAAATCATCCAAAAACCAAAACCGGAGCCAACAAAATGGCTAGACAGTATCAAAATGCTGCAACGACAAATCGTAAACCTGAACAGCGATATCAACATCAAAAACGAATCACACACTAAACTTACCGTTCTTATTGAAACCAATTTCAACACGCCCGACAAGAAGAATATTGTGAGTGACGAACTCATCAAACTTGCCAATTATTATACAGATAAGCTTGCCATTTTGAAACAGCAGATTCATGAGGTCACGGTAAAAAGAAACGATCTTCAGGATCTCATCAATACGTTGAACAATAAAATCACTGAATATTATAATCAGCCAAACGAGGAAAAACAACCTAAAGCCGTTGGGCAGTTGATAGTTCAAGTGATGTCATCTACAGCCGGTGCCGCAACATTCGATTTCAATTATTTTACCCAGAATGCAGGATGGTCACCCTCTTACGACCTAAGGGTGAAATCCATTGACAACAGTTTCAAAATCGCATATAAAGGGATGGTGAATCAAAGCACAGGATTAGACTGGAAAGGAGTGAAGCTGAGTTTGAGTACCAGCAATCCGAACAGGGGAAACATTATGCCTATACTCAATCCACTCTTCTTAAGTTTATATGTTCCACCTGTCGTTTACAGGAAAAACAAAAACGTAAATGTGACTACGCTTGATAAAGTGACTACTGTGAGTGCAATGGCAATCACGAGAACAGATTCTGACGATGGACTGGAAATGAAATATGAAGATAAAGGAAACACCGCAGAGACAGAAGATGTATCTCCTTATCTCAATCTGAGAGAGAATCAACTTAATACCAATTTTGAAATTGATTTGCCTTACGACATTCCCAGTGATGGAATCGGATATTGTGTGAATATCAAAGAAGAACCGGTAAATGCTTTATATGAGCATGTGGCTGTTCCAAAGTTAGACAAAGACGCTTTCTTATTGGCAAAACTCACCAATTGGGACACTTTGAACCTCATGTCGGGTCCTGCGAATATTATTTTGGATAATGTTTTCCTGGGAAAAACCTATATCAATCCCAACATCATCACAGACACACTCGATGTTTCTTTGGGCAGGGACCAGAGAATCGCGATACAGCGTAAAAGAGCCAAAGGATTTAAAACGTATAGAAAAAATGACAACAAGATCGAGCAGCATGCCTATGAGATTGTCGTTAGGAACAACAAAAAGCAGTCGGTAGAAATGTCTGTTAAAGATCAATATCCGATCAGTCGGGTTAAAGAAGTTGAGGTTGAACTAGGGGATACCGACGGAGCGGAAATCGATGCAGAAACCGGTATTCTGACATGGAACCTTAAGCTGAAACCGGGTGAGAGTAAAAAAATAAAATTCGGATATCAGATAAAGTATCCGAAAAACATGACACTGCAGGAATCACATTGATTCAGCATCACCAAATAAATTCAACTGCATCGGACTTTCCGGTGCAGTTTTTTTTGGATCAATGCCATATTGAAAAACGGGTGTGGCTTCATGTCGAGATGCAATACCAATTCTGACATCATGAGAGATTGTTTTGAATTTCTCCAGCACAACATCGGGATGATTGTTTTCCTGAGAAAGATGTGCGAGTAGTAGATGTGACAGTGTTTCGGAGCGATGAGATGAAAAAAGTTCGAATGCCTGTTCGTTGGAAAGGTGTCCCTTATTTCCCCTGATACGTTCTTTTAGCATAAACGGATAAGGTCCGTTTTCCAATAAATGATCATCATAATTGGCTTCCAAAAAAACAACCTGACATTGAGCAAACCGCTGAATCAGATTTTCACAAACAGAACCGATATCCGTAAACACACCCACATGCACATCCTTATATGCAACCACATAGCTTACAGGATCTATGGCATCATGCCATTTGGAAAATGCGGATATCTTCAATTCCCCAATTTCAATAGTTTCATCGTTTTGAATAAAAACCGATTTTTTTTCAGGGACCGGTAAACGGCAATGCTGTCTTGTACTTCTGTTGATGTAAACAGGGATATCGTGTTTTTGAGAAATCACTTCCACACCCTTCACATGATCAATATGTTCGTGGGTGATGAAAATACCTTTTACTTTTTTTAGAGACAAACCCAACTGCTTCATTCTTTTCTCGGTCTCCCTGCAGGAAAGTCCGGCGTCAATCAAAACGGCTTCTTCCTCATTTCCCACATAAAAACAATTTCCGTTACTACCGGAGTTCAGAGACGTGTAATATAGAGACATATGCAAAGGAACATAAAAATCCACGGAACTTATCTCATCCCCTTATCTTGAGTTAATTTCGCACCACAATCTCAATTATGAAAATTATTCCCCTCAGTGAAGGCAGTTTTACCATCGACCAAACCAAAGAATTTGTTCCTTTCGATAAAACTAAAGATGAGCTGCAAGAGAGGCCAAGAGGCAGTCTTCTGGTTGAAATTCAGCCATTTGTAGTCTTACTGGAGGATGAAGTGATTTTGTTGGATACCGGACTTGGATTCAAAGACGAAAGAGACCAGTTGCAACTGCATCGGAATCTGGTAGATAATGGAATAAACCCTATGGATGTTACCATGGTTTTGATGTCTCATCTTCACAAAGACCATGCTGGTGGCATGGGCATTCATGATAAGCTTACAGGTCAATATCATGTCAGTTTTCCTCAGGCAAAATATTATATCCATCAACAAGAGTGGCTTGAGGCTAAGAAACCTGGGAATCCATCTTATCAAATCGAATCATTAGCGGCATTGGAACATTCTTCCAATCTTGTTTTGATAGAAGGGAATGAAGGGCAAATCGGTGAGAAGATCACATTCCAAATGACTGGTTCACATTCTCCTTTTCATCAGGTTTTTTTCATCAGGGATAAAGAGCAGGTTGTTTTTTTTGGAGGAGACGAAGCTCCCCAATGGCAACAAATGAAAAGTCGTTTCGTAGCCAAATATGACTATGATGGAAAGAAAAGCATGGAATTGAGAACGAAATGGATGAGCCAGGGAACCGAGGAAGGATGGACCTTCTTATTTTATCATGACATCGGAACCCCGATTGTACAACTCTAAAAGGAGGCCTGCCCTAGAAAGGGCTGGCCGTTGCTAACCTATGAAAAACACCTAATGACGAAGATAAGTATTTTAATATTAGAAAGGGTCATTATTCATAATAATCTCATTTGACATAATAAAGGACCATGATTTTCATGGTCCTTTATTTATTTTAAGGTTGAAAACCTCTTTTTCGATTTTTTGCGTCTTTGATTCTTTCAGAAACCTTATGCCTGAATTCGGCATCTTTTCTAAAAAATAAATTCGCTCTTTCTTCTCCGATGACCCGTACAAATTTTTCCTTGTACTTTTTTTTGATGTTCAGCAAAGATTCTTCTTTTTCAAGTTCGTCTATGGCTTGCTGATGTTTCGCTTTCATTTCATTGTGAAACTCGGCATGAATGGGCCAGAATTTTTGAGCGTCTTCTTCCGTCAGGCTTAACTCCTGGGTCATATATGCGATGTAAACCGCTTTTATTTTTTGACCGGGTCCATCACCATGCATTGGCCCTTTTTTTTGAGCCATCGACCCCATAAAAGTGGTGAATATCAAAAAAAGGGAAAGCATCACGTATTTCATATGTTTGGTTTTTAGTTTAATAAAGGTTTTGTATCGTTTAAAAATGCTTCTATTTCTTTTTCACTCTCCATATAAATCCACTCATCGTTTTGTGTAGATTCTTCATCGATGCAGGCCATAACCGCAGCATCAACATCGTGTCCTTGTTCAGTCAGGTAGTTTGCAAGTTCGTTGGCGTTGATTTGATTCAATTCCGATTCAAAGCTGCCGTTTTTAATGATGGTTTGTGCTTCATTCCAAGACATTCTCCATTCATCATTTTGATTGTTCTTATTGATTGAAAAAACCAGCGCCCATCCCAAGAGTCCTGCCATGCAGGCTGCCGCAGACCATTTGATCCATTTGTTCATCCTCACCAGGGCCCCTTTTTGAGATTGATCAGATAATTGAGACATCAAATTCTTTTCAAAGTTCTGAAAGTAGTTTTCAGGAGCTTGATAAGGAGTTTAATGTGTGTTGAAGCCGGTTTGATTCTCAGCAAGTTCAAGGCTTTCGGAATCATGAAGGGACGTATTTATGGAGAGATTTTCAAAATAATTTTCAGGCACAAGATATGGAGAACCATTTCCGGTGATTTTAAGTAAATCCAACATATTTGAATCGAAATACCCTTCGTTTATAGCATATGGGTTTGATTTGGGTATGCCGGCGACCAAAGGACTGATCTCATTCAACTCTTGTAATATGTTTTTATCCGGATTCATCAATTATTCAGACAAGTATTAATCAATATGGTTTAACATGTAAGTTTCAATTTTTTTTACCGCATGGTGATAGCTGGCCTTTAAAGCACCTTCGCTGGTATCCAAAATGGCACTGATTTCCGCATAGGGCATTTCGTCGTAGTACCTTAACGTAAACACAGCCCTTTGTTTTTCAGGGAGTTGCTGAATGGCAAGTTGTAATCTCCACTCCAATCTTTTACTGTCAAAGTTCTGCTCCGCTTTTATTTTGTTGGACAGGTCCAACACCTCATTGTCGATGGATAAACTAGATTTTTTTTTCTGTTGTGTCAGAAAGGTCAGGCTTTCATTGGTTGCGATTCTGTAAAGCCAGGTATATAATGCGCTGTCTTCCCGAAACGATGCAAGATTTTTCCATACTTTGATGAAGGTGTTTTGTAGAACATCGTTCGCGTTTTCGTGATCTACTACCAATCTCCTTATATGCCAATACAGTTTTTCCTGATACTTTTTTACGATCCTAGTGTATGGCAGCTCAGGATTCTCTCCTTGTTTGAAAGCAGCAACTAGGCTTACATCGTCATTTATGTCATCTTTATCGATAGGCATGCGGAGGATAGACTCAATTAGGGTCTTTAGGTTTAAGCCGGAATGTCTGGCAAGTTTATTTTTTTCTTGAGATCGCTTTTTCAGCGGCCGCCACTATGTGCTCAGGTGTTAAACCATATTTTACAAGCAATTCGTTAGGTTTTCCACTTTCTCCAAAAGTGTCTTGTGTGCCTACAAATTCAATGGGAACGGGGAAAGCTGATGAGGCCACCTGCGCTACACTGTCACCCAGCCCGCCGATGATGTTGTGTTCTTCGGCGGTTACTGCGCATCCCGTTTTTTGTATGGATTTAATGATGGCTTCCTTATCCAATGGTTTGATGGTATGTATATTGATGACATCCGCTTCGATTCCTTTGGTCTCCAGAATTCTTGCCGCTTCTACCGCATTCCAAACCATATGTCCGCAGGCGAACAAGCTGACGTGCTTTCCTTCGGATAAAACCTGCGCCTTTCCTATCTGAAAATCTTCCTCTTTGGTGAAAATAGGCCAGGATGGTCTTCCGAATCTCAGATATACAGGTCCGTCTGTTTTGGCAATGGCCATGGTGGCCGCTTTTGTCTGGTTGTAATCCGCTGGCACGATAACGGTCATGCCGGGTAGCATTTTCATCATCCCGATATCTTCCAGAATCTGATGAGTCGCTCCATCTTCTCCAAGTGTAAGTCCGGCATGAGATGCGCATATTTTCACATTTTTACCACTGTATGCGATACTTTGGCGAATCTGGTCGTAAACCCTGCCTGTGGCAAAATTGGCAAATGTGGTTGCGAAGGGGATTTTTCCGCCAATCGTAAGTCCTGCTGCCACACCCATCATGTTGGCTTCGGCAATTCCACATTGAATGAATCTTTCCGGAAACGCCTTCATGAAGCCATTGAGCTTGAGAGAGCCCGCAAGATCTGCAGTAAGTGCTACAATGCGGTCATCTGATTTAGCCGCTTCAAGGATTCCTTCTCCGAATCCGCTTCGGGTGTCTTTATTGCCTGTTGATACGATGGAAGCCAATTGACTCATGATATATATTTTAAATTGATTTGGATATTCTTCTTTCCCAGTTCCACGCTGTTTGCATCATGTCTTCTATTCCGAATTCGGGATTCCATCCTAGTTTTTGCTTTGCTTTTTCATTGTTTGCATAAATGGCAACAATGTCGCCCGGCCTTCGGTCAGCAATCACATAATTGAGTTTTTCGCCACTCACTTTTTCAAATGCGTCGATGGCTTCAAGCACGGTGATTCCATTTCCTGTGCCCAGGTTGAACACCTCGCATTGGGTTTCATTCTGTTTGGCGATGAGGTAATTCAACGCCAGGGTATGTGCATGAGCTATATCTGAAACATGGATGAAATCACGGATACAACTGCCGTCTCTGGTCGGGTAATCATTTCCAAAAACCTGCATCTGAGGTAATTTTCCAATTGCGGTTTGTGTGATGGCAGGTACCAGATTGGCGGGTCTGCCAATGGGCAATTCTCCGATTTCCGCACTTGGGTGCGCCCCAACAGGGTTGAAATATCGGAGCAGTATGGATTGGACCTGATTGCTGTTTACCGTTTGAGAAACAATTTGTTCTCCCATTTGCTTTGTATAGCCATAAGGAGATTCAGCCTGTTTTGTCGGGGTTTCTTCTGTAACCGGGCTATAATCCGGATTTCCATAGACGGTACAGGAAGAAGAAAAAACGAGATTGGGAACCTGGAACTCTTCGCAACATCTGAGTATGTTGATCAGGGAATTGATATT
>JAURKN010000147.1 GCA_030831725.1 Ferruginibacter sp. | reverse complement strand
TCACACGTCAGGATACCATCGACAATTACAATCATTACAAAGCGCATTACTGGGACGGAGTAACGTTTATGGATGAACGCGTTATTCGTACTCCTTTCTTCTTACCTAAACTGGAAAGATATTATGATGAAGTTCTGGCTCAGTCTGCGGATACCATCATCAAAGACCTCGACTATAAACTTTTGCTGGCTCGCAGTTGTCAGCCGATGTACAGATTCATGCTCAACTGGCTGACCGACAAATACATCAATCCGAAATACATGGGACAGGATGCGGTTTTCGTTCATTTGTTCGAAAAATACCATAGCAAGGGATTATCCAGTTGGCTGAATGAAAAACAAATGGAAACCATATCCAGAAGGGCATACATGCAAATGAGCAACCTCATAGGTGTAAAAGCAGCAGACCTCGACATGGTGGATTCAACCGGAAAAAAATTACCCTTGTACAGTGTGAATGCAGAGTACACGCTGGTTGTTTTCTGGGATCCCACTTGCGGTCATTGCAAAGAAGAAATACCCAGAATCGATTCCATCTATAGAGCATCATGGAAAGCAAGAGGATTAAAAGTATACTCCGTATTGTCCGACAACGACAAGAAAACGGAGTGGGTGAATTATCTCAAAGAGAAAAAACTGGGAGATTGGGTGAATGTGTATGAAACCAAAGCCATGGAGAAGCAAGTGGCTGATGCGAATCAACCAAGTTTCAAACAATTGTATGATGTGATACAGACACCAACCATCCTGTTGCTTGACAAAGAAAAAAGGATTGTGGCCAAAAAACTAGGCTGGTCACAAATCAATGATCTGCTAAAAACAAAATGGAATACCAAAAAAGATTAATCAAATGATTCATCAGTTTCGTAGAATAACGTTTTTATTTTTCGTATTCGTGTTTGCGGGAACTACCTCAAACGCACAAACGCTGATCACATTCGGGAAACATTCCGTTTCCAAAGATGAATTCATGAGGGCTTATAATAAAAACAAACAGCCCGGCCCGGATGTCGAAACTGCCATCAGGGAATATGTGAGGTTATACGGACATTTTAAGATGAAAGTGCAAGAGGCGAAAGAAATGAAACTGGATACCACAGACCAGTTCAAGTCTGATCTGGCGGGCTTTAGAAAACAGATAGCGGACAATTATCTGATTGATGACAAGACCAATACAAAATTGCTGGATGAGGCATTTGAAAGAAGTCAATGGGATTTGCATGTGGTACGTTACTCTTTAAACATGGACGAAGGAATGGATCCAAACGACAGCATGCAGAGGTTTCAGGCCATCCAAGCTCTACACAAACAGCTGTCTTCCGGTCAAAAAACAACTGAATCCGAATTGGGCATAGAACAAGTGGACATGGGTTACATAACCGTATTCTCATTGCCATATGCATATGAAAATCTGGTTTATGCACTTAAAGAAAATGGCATCTCAAACCCCTATCGATCCAAGAGAGCTTGGCATATTTTTAAGTTGATAGACAAGAGACCTTCCTCAGGCAAATGGAAAATCGCACAAATCCTGATCACTTTTCCTTCAGAATCCGATGAATCAATCAAAATTGAATCGAAGAAAAAAGCGGATTCGGTGTATCAACTTCTCACGCAAGGCGCTGATTTTTCAGAATTGGCCCGACTGTGCAGCGACGACAAGTTGACTTATCTCAATGGAGGCGAACTTCCTGAATTCGGCACCGGTAAATATGATCGTTTTTTTGAAGCACAGGTTTTAAACCTGAAAAAAGACGGTGACCTGACCAGACCTTTTCAAACCAGCTTCGGATTTCATATTTTAAAACGTATTTCACAGACACCAACTCCAGTCAGCAAAACAGACGAATCGCTACAATACGAACTCAAGCAAAAATTGCAACAGGATGAGAGAATCAACATCTCTAAAAATACTTTCGCAAAACAGGTGATGGACAAACTAGCGATGAAAGAATCATCCGCTATCGACCCCAAAGCGCTGTTGGCCGAGGCGGACAGCATTTTGGCAGCAACGGACATCAGATCCGCGATTGACAAATCTACTTTGGCAAACCAGAGTGTGTTTTTTTTACAAAAAGGAAAAATCACTGGGAAAGACTGGTTGAATTTCGTTTGGGAATATAAGTCGAACCCCGAGCTATACAAAAACGAGACCAACGCAGAACTATGGCAAAAATTCAAACCATACATCGCACTGGATTTTTATAGAAAAAATCTGGAATCATTCAATTCCGATTTTGCATTTCAAATGATGGAATTCAACGAAGGAAATCTGTTGTTTGAAATCATGGAAAAAATGGTTTGGTCCAAAGCAGCTCTTGATTCTGTCGGGCTGAAAGAGCATTACGCTAAAAACAAGGCCAAATATATATGGGGACCCAGTGCGGATGTGTTGATCATGAATTGTATTTCGGAAGAAATCGCAAAAGCGGCAATCGAAAGCCTGAATACAGGCGTGAATTGGAGAGAGCTCATTGAAGTGAATCAGGGCGAATTGCAGGGAGACAGCGGTAGATTTGAAATTTCGCAAATCGGTGGTGAATCCAGCTCAACAGCAGGAACATTCAGTAAAATCACTGTCAATGCAGATGGCACAGCCAGCTTCATGTTTTTTGTAAATACATATCCTGATGGACAACAAAGAAGTTTTGAAGACTCCAGAGGCATGCTGATCAATGATTATCAGGATGTGTTGGAAAAGAAATGGCTTGAGCAATTGAAAGTTAAATATCCGGTTAAAGTAAACGAGGCGGTTTTGAAAACACTGATTAAAAAAGGGGTTTGATTTATTTGAATACACTTCATCATTTTTTTCATAACATCGGAAAAAATAACACATGAGAATTGCAGTTGTTGGATCTACAGGACTTGTCGGCACGAAAATGCTTGAAGTACTTGCTGAGCGTAACTTTCCGGTTACGGAACTCATTCCTGTCGCATCGGAGCGTTCAGTTGGAAAACTGATTCAGTTCCAAAAAAAAGAATATCGTGTGGTTTCCATGCAGGATGCCATTCTTAAAAAACCACAGATTGCTTTGTTTTCGGCAGGAGGGTCAACGTCGCTCGAATGGGCACCCATGTTTGCGGAAGCAGGAACAATCGTAATAGACAGCTCAAGCGCTTGGCGCATGGATGCGGATAAAAAACTGGTGGTGCCTGAAGTGAATGGATCGGTGCTGACCTCCTCTGATAAAATCATCGCCAATCCGAATTGCTCTACCATTCAATTGGTTGTAGTATTGAAACCATTGCACGAGAAATACAAAATCAAAAGAGTGGTGGTAAGCACCTATCAAAGCGTAACAGGCACAGGTGTTAAAGCCGTAAACCAGCTTATGAACGAGCGCAAAGGCATCAAAGGAGAAATGGCTTATGCCTATCCGATTGATTTGAATGCTATACCGCAAATTGATGTTTTTTTGGAAAATGGGTACACCAAAGAGGAGATGAAGATGACGAACGAAACCATGAAGATCATGGGTGATCCAAATATTCGACTAACTGCAACCTGTGTGCGAATACCTACCATTGGCGGACACAGCGAATCGGTAAATATCGAGTTTGAACATGATTTTGATGTGGATGAAGTGAAGGGGATGTTATCTCGAAGCAGCGGGGTGGTGTTGCAGGATGATCCTGAAAATAAAATATATCCCATGCCTTTGATCGCACATGATAAGGATGACACTTTTGTTGGCAGAATAAGACGTGATGAAACACAAGCCAATACGATGAACTGCTGGATCGTCAGCGATAATCTCCGAAAAGGAGCTGCAACAAATGCCATTCAAATCGCGGAATATTTAATAACAAAAGGGCTGGTATAAGATGAATACAAAGATTTCTGATTGGTGATTAGTGATTTGTGATTAGATATCTCACGTTTTAAAAACGTCCCAAATCACAATTCACAATTCTTTAATCCTAAATCCGCACAACGGAACACTCAACCCCAAACAACAAACCACAAACCACAAACATCCCAAATCATAAATAATTAATCACAAATCACTAATCAATAATTTATTTGAATCCCAAATCATAAATCTTTAATCCTAAATCCTAAATCCTAAATCCTAAATCCTAAATCCACAAGGCGGAACACCAAACGTCCAAACCCCATCAAATCACATACCATCTTTGATCAGATGTTTTCGTATGTTTTTAAATCCCACAACCCATAACCGGATAACAACTACACTGAATAAAATAGCAAGACCCAGACTTAACATGGGATTTTTCTCGCCAAGATTTCCCATATACATCAAAGCAAAATCATATAAACCATGAAATATTATGGGCATCAACAAACTGAATACCATGTGTCTTGACCTCTGGCTCCCTTTTTCAAATTTTGCCAAAGAAAGAAAATACCCCATGATTACAGCAAAAAATCCGTGTCCGGGAACGGCAAGTACACCTCTCATGAGAGCAACGTGAAGCCCACCGTTAAATACATACATCAAGTTTTCAATCAGTGCAAAACCAAGAGATACGAATACGGCATAAATGATGCCATCATAATGTTGATCAAATTCAGGATTTGTCCAAACCAATCTTTTTACAATGAACCACTTCACCAATTCTTCTGTTCCGGCCGCAACAATGAAAGCGGTATAAAAAGCTTTTGAAAAGTCACCCTCAAGTGTGTTTCCGAAAATACCCAAAATGAATTCAATGATAATGGCTATTACCGCAGCGATGAATCCGCCAATAAAACATTTCAGCAATAGTTTAGGAGGTTCTTGTTGCTTATCTTTTCTCAAAATCAGAAACAAGAAAAATAAAACTGGAAAAGCCGAGGCAAAAACAAACATCAGTGGATTATTCATAACCAGATTTTAATGGATAATGTATTATAAATCTAAAAATAATTTCAAAATACATCTAATGTTTATGATAGTATTTTTTATTGGCAAAGCTTAAATACCATACCTATGCTGACGAGCATCAAATACTAACATGCACACGGTCATTAATCTCGCTTAAATGACAACATATCTTTGTTCAAGTTTGATCAGGGAGATATCCGGTCAGAGAAGGGAGCAGACATATTGGTTTTAAATGAATCATAAACTGGTTTCCCGTGATGCGCTTGAAATGCTCAAATTTGACTCGATGATTCTTGATACAAAGCAGATTGATTCAGAATAACCGCTTTAAAAGGCGACTACACTGTATCGGTTGATTTAGGGCAGGATTAGGTTCCTGCCCTTTTTCTATATATGAAGTCAACTCCCTCACCATTTCTTTTTATCATCTTAATTCATAATTGCCGTCATCTTTTACTTGTTTACATGTCTCTAGTTTCGACACATTAAAAACACAGACATGCATTCATCTTCATCTAAACATCATTCTTTTACAACTGAAATATTTCAAAAACATTTCAAAAGAAATACGATCATCATTTTGGTTTTATTTCATTGTATGTTATTCTACAAGCCAAATAACACACATGCACAAACGACGATAGACTTTCAGGTTTTTTATGATGAACTCTCACCATATGGAACCTGGGTCTACAATCCGGATTATGGACCTGTTTGGGTGCCCGGTGTCAATCATCAGTTTTATCCTTATGGTAGTGATGGTTATTGGGTGTACACCTACGAAGGTTGGACTTGGGTTTCCTTCTACTCTTGGGGATGGGCACCTTTTCATTATGGGCGCTGGTTTTATGATCCTTTTTACAGATGGGTATGGGTACCGGGTTATCAATGGAGCTGCGCATGGGTCGCCTGGCGACAATATGAAGGATATTATGGATGGACTCCCATCGCACCGGGTGTCAGTCTGGTTTTCGCATTTAGCAATTATTACGAACCTCAACATGATCATTGGCGATTCGTACACCGCAGATATCTTGGCAGAAGAGATATGAATCAGCATTTTTCGGGTTTTGGCGGATATCTGAATTACCTGAAAAAATCCAATGCCATTGAAAATATAAGAGAATACGGACCAGACAAATACAAATACCATGCAGGTCCATCCAAATCTGAAGTAGAAAAATATTCCGGGAAAAAAATCAGACCTGTTCTGATTGAAACAACGAACACGCCCATTCAAAAACACCAAAGAGACAGGCTTATGATATACAGACCTGAGATTAAAGAATCTGTTCCTAATCAACCAAGTCCGAATCCGAAAAAACTCGATGAATGGAAAGGACATCCTCCCACAAGAGGAGAGATTAAAACAGAAACCCATCATCCGGTAAAAGAAATACCATCTGAAGAAATTTCAAAACCTCAAATCGCAAACCCCAGAATTACAATAGAACCACACGAACCCAAGAGAGAAACTGATCAAATCAGAGAACAGCAAAATCAAAAACAACCCCAGATTAAAAAACCTGCGGAACAGACCTTGCCCAGAACAGAACAACCTCTTATAAAATCAGAAGATTTCAGACCCAAAGAAAAGCAAAAGACCATACAACCTGCAGCACCCCCAAAAGTGGACAAGCCCATCAGACGCCCTGTAATCATCCGACAGCCTCAATTGGAACAGAAACAACCCACTATTCGGCAGATTCCCAAACAAGAACCGATAAAAAAAGCAACAGAAAAAGCGATAAAAAATCTTAGAAAAGAACCTTGATTAGCCATATAAAATACATAGTAAAAAATTAAATACAATTCATTTTCAATTTGTTTTGTATAATTTTTATTAAGATCTACGAAATATTTTCTATTTCCACTATGAGGTTTCATTTAAAATTTCTACTTTCAGCCCTCCAAATTTTTCCAAAAAACAAAGACATGAAAAAGCTCATCTATCTTTTTCTTTGCATGGTTGTAATTAATGCTGCCGTAGCACAGAAAAACACATGGTCTGTATTCAGCGGATCAGAAAAAATGCTTACCGACAAGGCTGTTTCAAGAGCAACCTTTCCAAAAAGCTTTAAACTATACAACTTAGACCTGGCTTCGCTCAGAGCTGATTTGTTCGAAGTGGTGTCCAACACAAGTCGCCACAGCACCATCATCAGTCTGCCAAATGCGGATGGTGAGATGGAGCAGTTTGAAGTGGTGGAAGCCTCCAACTTCGAACCTGCGTTGCAGGCCAGATTTCCGGAAATCCGTGCATTTTCTGGTAAAGGACTTACCGATAAATATGCTACACTTAAGTTGAGTTACTCTCCACAAGGTATACAGACTACTGTTTTCCGTACGGACAAGCCAACAGAGTTTATGGAGCCATATTCTGCTGACCACCTTGTGTATGCTGTGTTCAGATCATATCGTCCTGCCGGTCAATTGCCATGGAGTTGCCAGACGCCGGATGAGAAGTTGACTACGGAGCTGAATGCGCAAGTAATGAACCTTACTGCAAGATCCGGTGGAGATTTGAAAACAATGAGATTGGCTCAGTCTTGCAATGGAGAATACTCTAACTATTTTGGAGCAACAAGTTCAGCCCAGGTGAATCTGGTGTTGGCGGCATTCAACAATACACTTACCCGTTGCAACGGGATTTATGAGAAGGATTTTGCTTTACACTTGAACTTGATTGCGAATACTACCAGTGTTATATATTATTCACCATCAACTGATCCTTATACCACACAATCTAGCTGGAACTCACAGCTACAGTCTACACTCACATCCGTGATTGGAGAAGCCAATTATGACATCGGACACATGTTCGGTTCTACAGGTGGTGGTGGAAACGCAGGTTGTATCGGTTGTGTATGTTTGACCGGTAAAGGAAGTGGTATCACTTCTCCAGCTGATGGTATTCCACAAGGAGATAATTTCGATATTGATTATGTGGCACATGAGGTAGGTCACCAGTTGGGTGCCAACC
>JAURKN010000146.1 GCA_030831725.1 Ferruginibacter sp. | reverse complement strand
GAGTGTATCAGTTTTGGAAAAGAAATGCGATGTCTTTTGAGTTATTCTCTGAAAAAATTTTATTACAAAAAATGAATTACATACATAACAATCCTGTGAAAGCGGGAATGTGTAAATATCCGGAAGATTATAAATATTCGTCTGCAAGCTTTTACCATGATGGGACAGATCCATTCGGGATTGTATCTTGTTGGTAATTGCTGATGTTGGTGATGATAGCCGTTGTTGGTGTATCACGAACAACAAACTGGTGTATACACTTTTGCGGTTGCTGATGTTGGTGTAACATCAAACCTTCAAACCTTCACCGACTTACTTCCGGCATAAAGCTCGTAGGTCAATAAACGACAGTCTATTTTACCATTAAAAAACTCTATCCTTCTTTTTGGCTTTAGTCCGATTTTTTTCGCCAACTCCAGGTTCCCAGTAAAAATGCCCCCTGTATAACCTTTACATTTTTGTTTGAGGAAATCCCCCATTCTTCCATAAGTCTCTTCAAGTTCAATCTCATCCCCCAATCTATCTCCATATTCCGGATTAAAAAAAACGACTCCTCCTGTAGATTCGGGAACCGGAGTGTTTGCAAAATCACAACATTGAAACTGAATCAGGTGATCCACACCCGCAATGCCTGCATTGATTTTTGAAATATGTATGGCGTCCTCACTGATATCGGTGGCAATAATCGGAACATCTGTTTTTTCAATGACTTTGGACTCCATTTCATGGAAACATTCATCATGATGGCTTTCGTCATAGTCACATAAGTGCATGAACGCATAATTCGACCTCAATAATCCGGGTGGTCTGTTTGTCGCAATCAGAGCGGCTTCTATGGCAAGCGTGCCGGATCCGCACATCGGATTGATAAAGGGAGTCTTCCGATCCCATTCTGAAGCGATAATATTGGCAGCGGCTAGAGATTCAAGCATGGGAGCTTTACCGGGAATTTTGCGGTACCCATGTTTTGATAATGTTTCACCACTTGTGTCTAAAAACAATTCAGCATCCGATTCCTTCCAATACAAATGAATCACTACGCCATTAAGTTCAGGGCCAGAGTTGGGTCTGGATCCTGTTTTTTCTCTGAACCTGTCCGCTATCGCATCCTTCACTTTCACATTGGCGAACAAATTATTTGTGATGGTTTCGTTACTCACGTTGCTCGTGATGGAAAAATACTCGTCTTCCGGAATGATTTTTTCCCACTCAACCTGCAAAAGGGTTTTGTATATATCCTGAGCTGTAAATGCTTTGAATTGTTTCAAAGAAAATAGAACCTGACTCGCACATCTTAGATTCAGATTGAGTCTTATGCAATCCTTCATGCTGCCATAGATTTCCAAGCCAGTCTTGAATATCCTATCAGGTCTATATCCTAGTGCTTCAACTTCTTTTTGCAAAAAAGGAGAAAGTCTATTGCTACAGGTAACTATTATTTTGGTTTTTATGGCGAAAACATCCATGCTTTGAATTTATTGCTGCCGAAGCAGATTGATGCAATCTATCAGACTGTCTTTCCAGTTGGGTATCATCACACCATACAACATGGATATCTTTTGTGTATTGAGTATTGAAAAATTGGGTCTTTTTGCGGGAACTGGATAAGATGAAGATGGTATAGGATTTATCAAACAGGCATACCCGCAAATCTCTTTGATGGCTGTTGCAAAATCAAACCATGTGATTACCCCTTCGTTTGCATAGTGATATAGTCCAGGTGGAGTGTTTTCATTTTCAATGAGCGTAAAAATAGTTTGTGCAAGATCTCGGGCATATGTTGGTCTTCCCGTTTGGTCGCTCACCACATTGATTTGCTCCTTTTCGCTCATCAATCTCATCATGGTTTTTACAAAATTCTTTCCAAACGAACTGAACACCCACGAAGTACGGATAACAATTGAATTCTTATTGTTTTGTAGCGCCAACTCTTCCCCTTTTAATTTCGATGCACCATATATGTTGATGGGATCTGTTTCGTCCGTTTCATCATATCCTTCTGCTTTTTGTCCGTTGAAAACATAGTCAGTGGATACATGTATGAAAGTTGCTCCATACTTTTCACACATGGCTGCAAGATATCCTACAGCTTCAGCATTTATTCGATAGGCATTTTCACTTTCTGTCTCCGCGAGATCCACTGCTGTATATGCCGCGGCATTGATACATACATCAATCTTGTGGTTGGAAAAAAATTGCATCACCGAAGTCTCGTTGTCAATCGGCAATGTGTTCTTATCTTCAAAATAAAAATGATGCTGAGGGTAATTTTGAGAAAGTTCTCTACATTCCATTCCCAATTGACCATTCGCTCCAGTTACCAGTATATGAAGTGACTTTGACAAGGATAGCTGATTTAAGAGAATATGAAATTGTTTCTGCAAGTTTCAAAAAGCGGATGCTGCCTGTCTTTTTCAGAAATGATTTGCTTTTCTGTTGGCACTTTCCAGTCGATGGCTAATTTTGGATCATCGAACTGTATTCCTGCCTCATCAGCTTTGCTGTAAAACGCATCACACTTATAAAAAACCTCTGCGGTTTCACTGAGAACGGAATACCCATGTGCGAAACCCTGAGGAATATAGAGTTGTTTTTTATTTTCTGCAGACAATTCAATGCTGAAATGCTTGCCAAATGTTGGCGATCCCGCTCTTAAGTCAACAACCGCATCGAGAATCGTTCCACTTAGTGCACGGATAAACTTCGTTTGCGCATTTGGGTTAAGCTGATAGTGCAACCCCCTGATTACTCCATAAACCGACCTAGCCTGGTTGTCTTGCACAAAATGGGTTTTTATCCCATTTGACTCACAAACACTTTGGTTATAGCTTTCAAAAAAATATCCCCTGTTATCTTCGAAAACATTAGGCTCAAAAACGAACAATCCCGGAAATTCAGTGGAGAAAAAAGGCATATGGATTTATTTATCGTAAATGGTTTTAAAATATTCAATCGTTTCAATAAGTCCGGCTTCGAATTTTTTAACAGGAACATATCCGAGCAATTGGTGAGCTGATGATATGTCGGCAAGTGAGTTTCTGATATCACCCGCACGTGGCTCTCTATGTGTTGGCTTCCAATCGATACCAAGGTGACGGGTACATGTTTCGTACAATTGGTTAACGGTAAAGTACTCTCCAACCGCAACATTGTAAACCTTATTGAAAGATGCTTCCTCTGTCGACATCATTCCTTTTATGTTCGCTTGTACTGCATTGTCTACATAAGTAAAGTCCCTGGTCTGCTCTCCATCACCATTTATGAATACCTCCTGCTTCCGCATGATGCCTTTCACAAACAATGGTATAACCGCGGCATAAGGTCCATCCGGATCCTGACGAGGACCGAAGATGTTGAAGTATCGAAAACCCATGAGTTTGATTCCATAGGTATCAGCAAAAACTTGAGCATACAACTCATTCGTCTTTTTGGTAGCCGCGTAAGGCGAAAGGCATTTCCCAACCCTGTTTTCCGTTTTTGGCAAGGTTGGCTCATCACCATATACAGATGAAGATGAAGCATAAACAAAGGTTTTTACTCCGGCTTGGACAGCCGCATGTAACATGTTTACAAATCCACCAACATTGACATCATTAAAATAAACAGGTTCTTTTATCGATCTTGGCACGGAACCTAACGCCGCCTGATGACTCACATGATCGATCCCTTCACAGGCCTTCAAACAATCCTCTGGGTTTCTGATATCCCCTTTTACAAATTCAAATGCCTCATATTTTCTAAGTATTTCTAGGTTGGATTCAAATCCGTTCACCATATTATCCATTACCCTGACCTGCTTCGCACCATGTTTCAACAAGTACTCCGCTATATGGCTTCCGATAAATCCGGCACCACCGGTAACCAGAAATTTTTTCTGGGAAAGATCTTCCTTATGGAATAACAAGTTACTCATGCAAATCTGTTTGTAAAAGGATTATAAACTCCAATATGTTCTGTCTTCAATTTTTCCGCGATATATTCCTTTGAGATCAGCGACCATGGCACCCGGTTTTGTGATGGAGCTGAAATAATCATTGCTCAACTCACGGTAAGGCATATGCGGTACGGTTACAATGACTGCATCGTAATCTTTTCCAATTTCTGGCACAAGTTCAAATCCGTATTCATGTTTTAATTCTTCCGAATCGGCGAATGGATCAGATACATCCACCTGTAGAGAAAACGAACTCAATTCCTTTACCACATCCGCCACTTTGCTGTTTCGGATATCACTGACGTTTTCTTTGAATGTGGCACCCATTACAAGCACCTTGCTCTCTTTAACATTGCCGTTATTGTGTATGATATGCTGCAACACTTTTTTTGCCACATAACCCGCCATACCATCGTTAATCACCCTACCTGCAAGAATGACCTGACTGTCATAGCCCAACTCTTTTGATTTGTATGTAAGATAATATGGGTCTACACCTATGCAGTGTCCTCCTACCAAACCGGGCTGAAAACGAAGGAAATTCCATTTCGTACCTGCAGCTTCGAGCACCTCATAGGTATTGATATTCATCTTGTCGAAAATGATGGACAATTCGTTCATCAGTGCGATGTTAAGGTCGCGCTGTGTGTTCTCAATGATTTTTGCCGCTTCAGCCACTTTGATCGATGATGCACGATGCACACCTGCTTTCACAACCAACTCATATACTTTGGCGATCACTTCAAGACTCTCAGAACAGCATCCACTGACCACCTTCACGATACTTGTTATGGTATGTTCTTTGTCTCCAGGATTGATTCTCTCAGGTGAATACCCGATTTTAAAATCCACATTCATTTTCAAACCGGACAACTTCTCAATGATGGGCACACAATCTTCTTCGGTACAACCAGGATATACAGTACTTTCATACACCACATAATCTCCTTTTTTCAATACTTTTCCTATGGTTTCGCTAGCACGTTGAACTGGAATCAGATCCGGAACATTGTGTTCATCCACAGGCGTGGGAACAGCAACGATGAAAAAGTTCGCTTTTCTGAGTACGTCCAAATCATTCGTGAATTCTATATCGCAATTTTCAAAGGCTTCCTTATCAAGCTCCTGACTTGGATCAATCGCATTTCTCATCATTTCGACACGTTGCGCGTTTATATCGAAACCGATCACTTTTATTTTCTTGGCGAATTCGAGTGCGATAGGCAATCCAACATAACCCAATCCGATTACAGCAAGCGTCTTATTTTTTTCGATGATATCCTGATACATATCTTATGATTTCTTTTTGATGGATGAATGATTGAAATCGAGCGGCTCCTTTTCCAATTCTTCTTTTGACAAACCTTTAAAATAATCATAGGTTCTTGCCAAACCTTCAGCCCTGTCAATCTTGGGCTCCCATTGAAGTATCGATTTCGCTTTTGTGATATCCGGCTGCCTTTGCTTCGGATCATCAACAGGCAAAGGCTTGAATGCTATCTTTTGGTTTGATCCTGTAAGTTGCAGTATTTCCTTGGCAAAGTCGAGGAGGGATATTTCGTCTGGGTTTCCAAGATTCAGCGGATGAACATAATCGCTCATCAACAATCTGTAAATCCCCTCGACCAAATCATCTACGTAACAGAAACTCCGGGTCTGTGATCCGTCTCCGAAAACAGTCAGATCTTCTCCTCTTAGCGCTTGTCCGATAAAAGCAGGCAATGCCCTCCCGTCATTCAATCGCATCCTTGGACCATAGGTATTAAAAATTCTCACTATTCTAGTCTCTACTTGGTGAAAAGTATGATATGCCATCGTCATGGCCTCCTGAAAACGCTTGGCTTCGTCGTAAACTCCTCTTGGCCCTACCGGATTGACGTTCCCCCAATATTCTTCTGATTGAGGATGAACTAAAGGATCTCCATATACTTCACTTGTGCTGGCAACAAGAATACGCGCATTTTTCTCCAAAGCTAACCCAAGACAATTGTGCGTGCCTAAAGAACCCACTTTTAGGGTCTGTATGGGGATCTTCAAATAATCAATCGGACTTGCAGGTGATGCGAAGTGAAGAATATAATCAAGATGACCAGGGACATGAATGAATTTGGAAACATCATGATGATAAAACTCAAATGTATCCAATTTGAAAAGGTGTTCTATATTTTTAAGATTTCCGGTAATCAGATTGTCCATTCCGATTACGTGGTATCCTTCACGAATGAATCTGTCACACAAATGTGAACCGAGGAATCCGGCCGCGCCTGTGATCAATACCCTTTTTTTTGTTGTTCCGGACATATGCATCAGGCGTTTGATTTGATTTTTTTTCTTCCAACACTCTCGTAATGAAAGCCTAGCTTTTCCATGGATTGAAGATCAAACAGATTTCTTCCGTCAAAAATGGTTTTCTGTTTGAGCAAACCAGCTATCCTTTCAAAATCGGGTGTTCTGAATTCATTCCACTCGGTTGCAATAATCAATGCATCAGCCCCTTCGAGTGCGTGATATTGATTTTCTGCGTATGATATCCCATCTCCCAAAACAGCTTTGGTGTTTGGCATCGCTTCAGGGTCAAATACAGAGACTGAAGCGCCTGCTTCGATCAACGCGTCAATCATATAAAATGCTGGTGCCTCCCTGATATCATCCGTATTTGGCTTGAAAGAAAGTCCCCACAAAGCAAATCGCTTTCCTTTCAGATCCTGATTGAAATGTG
>JAURKN010000145.1 GCA_030831725.1 Ferruginibacter sp. | reverse complement strand
CCAAAAGACATCAGATGGCACTTCATCGGTCACCTGCAATCCAACAAGGTAAAATACATCGCCCCTTTTGTCCATCTCATACATGGTGTAGACAGTGGAAAACTGTTACTGGAAATCAACAAACAAGGGAAGAAAATCAACAGGGTCATTCATTGTCTGTTACAGGTTCACATCGCCAAGGAAGAAACGAAATTCGGATTGAACGAAACTGAATTAAACTCCATCATAGATTTACATTTAAAGAATGATTCTACGGAGCCGTTAGATTTTGTATGCGTAGATGGACTTATGGGGATGGCAAGTTTCTCCGACAATTCGGACATTGTAAAAAATGAATTTTCTTTTCTGAATACGCTGTTTCAATCCTTCCAACAAAAAAATAATCTAAAACATACTCCGACAATCCTCAGTATGGGCATGAGCGGAGATTATCCATTGGCTCTGGCCTGCGGCAGTAACATGATTCGCATTGGAAGCCTGCTTTTTGGAGAAAGAAATTATGGATAACCCAACCTGAGTTACCATAAAATTGCCCTGCAGAAAATGTTAAATTGCTGAAAAAACAAGCTCAAAAGCCACAATTGATTTAATTTCAAACCCTAACCCATTCGGATTCATCATGGTAAGATCAATTTCAAACGAAGAACAGAAAAAAGCACTCATCTATTCAGGTGCGATATGCTTGTTTCTCATCATCCTTTTTTTCGTGATTCGTTGGAATATTCAACCCCCTACTAAAGCGGTAGTGCAAGACCTGATCACCATTGATTTAGGGAAAGACGATCCCGGACATGGAGAAGACCCGCCATTGACAAAAGGCAACCCTACTCCTATTCAACCCGAACAAGATCAACCGCAAAACACCACGTCCCCCTCTGCTCAAAATGACGACCCAGAATCAGTGACCGATGATAATAATACCGATGCGGCTCCCGTAAACACATCCAAATCAAAAAGCAATAAAACACCGGTTGCTTCTACCGATGCTAAGAAAATGTCCAATAACCCAAGTCCGAAATTACTTTACAAAGGAAACAACACGGGCGAAAACGGAAACAACAGCGACGTGGACAATGAATTCAGGTCTCAAGGAAAAACGCCTGGCGCTAAAGGAGATGAGGGTTCCGCTTCCGGAAAAATAAAAACCATCCCCGTAAGCAAAAGCATGATGCAGGGATATCAGTTCCAAGACGAACTTGGGACAGAAAAAATTTATGCCAAAATCAGGGTCAATCCCGACGGAAATGCAAGCTGGGTTGGATTCGAAAAAAAATCAACCAGTCGTGACAACAGGTACAGGGATGCCATCATCAGGTGTTTGCCAAAAATGAAGTTTGAAAAAGAATCAAGCACCTACGAAGCGGTGATTATTTTCGATTTCAAGGCCAACTAAGGTTTACTTTCTACCGGAATTTCCACCATGAATTACGAAGAAACCATCCAATATTTATTTGCACAACTTCCCATGTTTTCCAGAATCGGTGGTGCTGCTTACAAGGAAGATATCACCAATACGGTCAAGTTGATGGAGTTCCTCGGTAATCCCCATCATCAATTCAAATCCATCCATATCGCCGGAACCAACGGTAAAGGGAGTACGAGCCATATGATAGCCGCCATGCTCCAAAAACAAGGCTATAAAACCGGATTGTACACTTCTCCTCATATCAACGACTTCAGAGAGCGCATCAGAATCAACGGACAAATGATTGAAGAGTCGTTTGTGGTAACTTTCACCGAAGCAGTCAAGGCTTTCAGCGAGTCCATATCCCCATCCTTTTTCGAATTAACCGTTGCCATGGCATTTGATTATTTTGCCAAGGAAAAAATTGATATCGCCGTCATTGAAACGGGCATGGGTGGACGACTTGACAGCACCAATGTAATCAACCCGATTCTCTCTGTTATCACGAATATCGGAATGGACCACACTGCTTTCTTAGGCGACAGTATTCCCAAAATCGCTTTTGAAAAAGCAGGCATCATCAAACAGTATGTACCGGTAATTATTGGTGAAAGAGATCCTGAATCTGAAAAGGTATTTTTTGAAAAAGCAAAAAACGAAAATTCGGAGATTCTTTTTGCATCTGATACATATGAGGTGAGCCATGTAAAGCTGAATCACAATTCCATAGAATGTGACGTCACCGATACTTTTAACGGCCACACGGAACATTTTCAACTGGACCTTTCCGGATCATACCAATTGAAAAACATCAAAACTGTCTTGGCTGCCGAATACATGTTGCACAAGCTTGGTTTCCCGATTGATCCTGAAAATGAGAAATACGCTTTGGCTCACGTAAAGCAACTCACAGGCATACATGGACGATGGGATCTTATTGGTTCAAACCCTTACATTTACTGCGATGTCGCTCACAATACCGAAGGCATCCAAGAAATATTGCATCACTTACAGGAAAATCATCCACATGCACATTATCATTTCGTAATGGGATTTGTTCGAGACAAGGATCTTGGAAAAGTGATTGACATTTTACCACGCAGTGCAAAATATTATTTTTCGAATGCCCACATTCAAAGAGCCCTGCCCCATGAGGAATTACTTGCATTGGCAATACAGTCAGGGCTTTCAGGAAAATCCTTCGACAATGTGAATGATGCATTAGATTCTGCCAAAGCAGATGCCAATGAGGAAGATGTGATTGTGATTTGTGGCAGCTTTTTTAT
>JAURKN010000144.1 GCA_030831725.1 Ferruginibacter sp. | reverse complement strand
TTTTTTAATATCAGAAACAGTTTCTTTTATAGCCAGAGAAGTTTTTGTCAACTCCTCTGAACTTTTCTTTAGATTGCTGATGAAAGAATCTGTGGCGTTCACCCACCCACTGTCATTATATAATTTCCCCAATAACCCTTTGCCACCTTGCGTCTCTGAGATCATTTCCTTAATTATCGATGCGCTTTGATTTAGTTCCTCACTAAAAATCCTTACATTTTCACCACTTTTTTTGAGATTTTGAACCAATGATTCATCATGCAACACTTCCTTCAATAATTTACTATTTCTGATTTCCAGTGAAGTGATTTTCAAATTTGATACCATGTCATTCAATTCTTTTCCGGTATTTTCCAGGGTTAACCACATTTCCTCCGAATCTGATGGTTTTTTACTTTTTAATAAACTGCTCTCATTCGCCAATTCTTTAATCCAAATTGATGGTGTGATATTTATAATTTTATTTCCGACCAATCCATCTGTCCCGATGCTAACCAAAGCATTTTTTCTGATGATATTTTTCATTTTATCTTCTACATTCATTTCCACTTCTATCGTCGTGTCATTGATGAATTTCATATCGGATACTGTCCCGATTTCAATGCCTGCGAATCTTACATTATTTCCGGTTTTCAAGCCTTGTACATTGGAAAATCTAGTTTTTAAAATATAGTTGGATCCGAAAATGTTCTTGTTTTTTCCAATCAGGTATAGGAATCCTACAAGTATTATCAATCCCGACAATACAAATACGCCTAGTTTAA
The DNA here is from genome assembly GCA_030831725.1 of Ferruginibacter sp. Classification (GTDB taxonomy): domain Bacteria; phylum Bacteroidota; class Bacteroidia; order Chitinophagales; family Chitinophagaceae; genus Ferruginibacter. Next base: position 1,984 of record JAURKN010000144.1, on the reverse strand, counting down.
GGTATTTAAAATCGTAGTCTTTCATAATTATTCTTTGATGAAAAATGATACTATTTCTTTCTCCTTGCTTTTTTCGAAATCTTCATACGTCCCGATTGCTTTGCATTTTCCATCCCAAAGCAACATGATTTTATCTCCTGTTTTTTTTACACAATGCATATCATGAGAAATGATGACTGCCGATGTTTTGTATTTTTTCTTGATGCTGTTCATCAACTCAATGATTTCTCTGGAAGTGATCGGGTCGAGTCCGGATGTAGGTTCATCATAAAAAATGATTTTTGGTTTCAAGATCAATGTTCTAGCTAAAGCGATTCTTTTTTTCATCCCTCCGGATAATTCATTGGGCATCATGTTTAATGTGTGTTCAAGTTGAACATCCGAGAGAGCTTCTCTTACTTTCTCTTGAAGTTCTGTATCGGTATATTTTATTTTCGCTCTTCGTAAAGGGAATTCAAGATTTTCCTTTACTGACATAGAATCGTAAAGTGCATTATTCTGGAATAAGAAACCGATATTGGACCTTAATTCATTCCATTTGCTTTTTGTTATTCCTGCTGTTAGCTTTTCAAGTATTTCAATAGAACCTTTTTCAAATTCAAGCAGTCCTATGATGCATTTTATCAATACAGATTTTCCAGATCCGGATTTTCCCAATACCACAAGATTTTCATTCTCTTTTAGTTCAAATGAAATGTCTTCAAGTACAACCATGTCTCTGAAGGATTTACATAATCCTTTTACTTTCAAAACAGTATTGATTTCAAGAGCATCCATGATTAGTTATAACCCAATAATGCGGTAATTTGAACGGCAATAAGGTCAAGTATGAATATTATGATTGATGAAGTAACTACGGCCGAATTGGCACTAATTCCAACTCCCTCTGTTCCTTTCGCGCTTGAATACCCCATATAGCATCCTACGACTCCCACTGCCATTCCAAAAAAATAACTTTTTACAATGGCGGGCACAAAATCGCTGAACGTGAGCGCATCAACTACTTGATTTGTAAATAAAGTAAAACTGATATGTCCACTGATGTTTACTCCAAGAAATGAACCATACAATGATATTGCATCACTTAATAAAACAAGCATAGGAAGCATCAATGTTGTTGCAAATATTCTTGTTATGATAAGATACTTAAATGGGTTTGTTCCACTTACTTCCATGGCGTCAATTTGCTCAGTCACTTTCATCGAAGCGAGTTCCGCACCTATACTCGAAGCGATTTTACCTGCGAAAATCAACGCGGTAATTACAGGGCCGATTTCTCTGATTATCGCAATTCCTACAATCGCCGGTATTTGAGCTTCGGCGCCATAGTCTATCATAGCGGGTCTTAATTGCATGGTTATGACCAGTCCCATTATAAAACCGGTCAATCCAATCAGCGGCAATGATCTGTATCCGACATAATAGCATTGTTTCAAAAATTCACGAAATTCAAACGGAGGGAAAAACCAAGTTGTCAACGTCCTCCACAAGAAATCGGCACATCCTCCGATATCGTCAATCGTTTTTTTTATACTTGGATTTGAAGTCATTACAGCATTTTAATTAGATCAAAAATGATTTTTTGTAAAACATCGAAAGATGATAAAACTCATGAATAGGCATGATAATTTCCATTTGTAAATGATTGTATTGGCTATACGTTTGAAAAAAAAGCGTATGAGAAAAATTATCCTTGCATTCGATGGTTTTCATTTTCCAGAATCCACATTTCGGTTTGCCGCTCAGTTGCATCAATTTGACCCTATTTTGCTAACGGGTGTTTTTTTACCCCAGTCAAGCTATGCCAATCTTTGGGCGTTTCCCGATGGGGTAGGGGCTCCGATGTTTGTACCTCATCTGGAAGAGTCAGATGAGGAGTTGGTTGAGAAAAACATCATGAAATTTGAACAGCTATGCAGAAAGGAGGGAATTGAGTACCGTGTTCACAAGGATTTTTATGACTTGGCAATGCCGGAGTTGAAAA
>JAURKN010000143.1 GCA_030831725.1 Ferruginibacter sp. | reverse complement strand
TGATGGGAATAGAATATGTCGCTGAACCAGACAGATGATTGATTCATTCCAAAATAATTCGGATTGTATTTGGACTGGATGATGCTATCAGACACCTTTATATAATTCAATTGTGCTCCGATGGAACTCCTTGTGTAATAATTGTTCCGGATTCTTAGGGCGCCTGAAAAAGAAAAAGCAGTTCTGGAGAACCTGTCATTCTTGAATTGTAGCAACTTGTTGTCATTGGTTGTTTTATAGGGAAACTCTCTGCTTTGAACATAGCTTGTTGAGAATGACAATCCCCTCGTCATTTTTTTATTGACATAGGGAAGGGTATAACCGATTGTGTAGTTTCTGGCATAACCATTCAACCAATACAGATTGAGTCCGTCATTTCTTCCTGAAAGGTTATAGTGTGAGAATTTTACACCGTAAATCACTCTTTCAAGGTCATGGTTATAGATTTTCCACCATTCATTGAAATTTCTGTCAATGAGCTTGAATTGTGGACTTGGATAGATGTACCATCTTTCGACTACCTCAACCCTGAAGTCCATGTCGTATGCGCTGTTGAGAATAGGAACAATCTTAACCGTATTGAACAGGTTTGTGTTATAAATCAATTCCTTGCAGGATGCTATGGTTTCGTATAATTTGGAAGTTGGTATCGAATCGCCCGGCTTCACTTTTATCTCACGGGTGATGATATAGGGCTTGGTCTTTTTGTTTCCTACGATGATGATGTTATTCAATCTGAAATAACCTGTAGGACTTGAAGGAATTTCTATCGAGTCTGATAACTGACCGAACGTAAAAAGCACCTGCAACATCAATCCGAAAAACAATAAGATATGTGTCGCATGTTTCATTAACCGAACAAATTTTTTGATGCTATCAGAGGTCGAGATAATTCATGAGGTTTCGGTAATGCATGTCGGTTTTGTTTTCTATGCGATCTGCACCGAAATGGTGAACCACACGGTATTCAAAACGTTCGAAAGTGGAAACAACAGCATCTATTTCCCTTTTGTTGAGGTGTAACGTAACCATCATCAGTCCGGTTGTGGGATCTGTGATTGTGTTGAGATGAAGAACAGTTGCGTTGTTGCTTTCAACAATTCTACTGATTTCGGATATGGAAAAATGAACAGGTTGAAGCTCCAGAATGATGAGTCCTCCGATTTCGTTGGCTCCGGAAAAATCACCGATGGCTTTCAATAGATTTTGCGAGGTGATCGCGCCGTTGAAAGTGGCGTCGCGGTTGATGACCGGTACAATATTGGTTTCATACTGATTACAGTAATGAAGTGCATTGAGAAAGTGAACGTCTTCAGGCAGAAAGGCCATGAACAGCTGATCACTGATCATGCCGATGGTGGCTTTATCTTCTGAAATATCCATGATGTCTTCTTCACTGATTAGCCCAAGGAATTTCTTATTGTCAACCACGGGCAGATGGGTCAGTTTGAAATCGTTGATGAGCTGTTTTGCTTTGGCTACAGAATCTTCGGGTTGAAGCTGAGGTATGTTTGGATTGACCAATTGCGCAGTAAGCATGTTTCCCTGATTTGTATGATTCGACCTTCGGCCTCCTCATGTTTTTCTTAAGCCATTTCTTTTGGCAATGCCACTTTTTCCAAAAAACCAGTGAGGATTTTGTTGAATTCCACAGGTACCTCCATCATAGGCGCATGTCCGCATTTGTCGATGAAATGAAGCTCGCTGTTGGGTATAAGCTTGTGAAATTCCTCTCCCACAAATGGCGGTGTGATGGTATCGTTGTTGCCCCAAATCAGGCAGGTCGGTATTTTGATTTGATTGAGTTCTTCTCCCAGATTGTTTCTGATAGCACTTTTGGCCAATGCGATGATCTTGATGACTTTCAGTCTGTTATTGGTGATTTCGAAAACCTCATCCACCAATTCGTCTGTTGCCATAGCAGGATCGTAGAAAGTAAGTGCCGTTTTGTTTTTGATATATTCCCTGTCGCCACGTTTAGGATAAGAATCACCCATTCCGTTTTCAAAAAGTCCTGAACTGCCGGTGAGAATCAGGGAGCGTATATTCTCCGGTTTTTTCAAAACATGAACCAATGCTACGTGTCCACCCAGCGAATTCCCCATGAGGTGGATGTTTTTATATCCGCGCTGCTCGATGAACTTGTGAACGAATTTTTGAAGACCGCTTACGGATGTGTTAAGCAGGTCCATATCCAGCAAAGGAAGCATAGGAACAACCACTTTATGGGTTGTTTTGAAATGTTCGATAAGGTCTTTGAAATTGCTCAGGGCGCCAAACAATCCGTGCAGGAGCATGAGTAACTCACCTTGTCCTTCTTCAATGTATTTGAATTTTCCGTCTTCTTTGATCTGATAGTTCATTCCCTTTACCCGTTTAATAATGGTTTTACCCAATTGGTTAAAATTAATCAAAATGCCCAATACATCAAAAATTGCTTTGTTCAGTTGGCTTTCTTGTTCACTTCGGGATTCAACTGTTTTGGTAATTCTTTCAGATAGGGTATGAATTCTCCTGTTTTTTCGAGTATGACCGGGGCCCAATCACTCAAATAGGGATAGGAAACTGATTTTTCCACGTCCTTTTTTTCCAACAGATGAATTTTTTCTACGAAATAGACAAGGGAGCTCAAAAGCAGGAGATATAAAAAAACATACAATATCACTCCAGCCAGTTTGTTGAGCCATCCCATCATCATCATCTCCGTGATCTTGTCCAGTGCTTTACCCAAAAGATGTATACCGATGAACGTCGCAATCAGCACCACAACAAAAGAAAGCAGCGGTAACCATTTGTTTTCCGACATACCATGGTTTTGCAGGTATGTCGACACTTTACCCGCAAATAGATTGGCCATGATCCATCCAATGAAGAATGCGGCCAAGGAGAGCAGGGCTCTGATGAAACCTCGGGTTACGCCCTTGTATAATGCAAGGACCAAAAACAAGAAGCAGCAGACGTCAAGCAACATGTTTTTTGCTTTTACGAATTATCCCAACAGGGTTTTGACCAGCTGGCTGATTATTTTTCCGTCCGCCTTCCCGGCCATTTGCTTTGTGGCGACACCCATCACTTTTCCCATGTCGGCAGCACCAGTGGCTCCTGTTTCGGCAATGATTGATTTGAGAGTAGCTACAATTTCCTCCTCTGTCATTTGTTTTGGCAGGAATTTTTCTATCACCTCCATTTCCTCTTTCTCTTTGGCGGCAAGGTCGGCTCTGCCTTGTTGCTCAAAAATTTCAAGAGAATCTTTCCTTTGTTTCATCATTTTCTGAAGAAACTTCTGCTCCGTAGCCTCATCAATTTCTCCTCCCGCACCCGGCTCCGTTTTGGCCTTGATGATTTCCGCCTTGATGGCTCTGAGGGCTCTCAATACGGCTTCATTTTTCGATTTCATGGCCTCTTTCATTTCGCCCATGATTTTTTGTTCGAGTGACATATTCCTATGTTTAAGTGTTTACGATTACTGGTTTTGGTCTTTGATCATCTCTTCCCTGAATTTCTTATGAAATTGCTTGGCGAAGGTTTTCATTTCCACAGACAGCTCTTCTTTTTGTGTGGCTCGTTTGAAAGTATCCGCCATGGTCATCATCATCTGATAAAAAAAATCGCCCATCTCATCCACCATCATGTCTTTTGTCCAGAGGTCTATGCGCATGGCCGTCTGATCCGCACCGTCCCAAAATGCGATACACATGGCTTTGGCTCTTTGCATCATTTCGGCGGTACTGTCTGTGGCCTGCCAGTTTATTTGTTCAGGAACCTGATTTGCATCCAGCATTACATCTATGCTTATCGTTGATTTTTTCATGCGATGGGTTGATGGTTATGGTTGATAAAACGGTCTGCAAAGGTAATCGATTCCGCTCAGGGTTCGAGCAGTTTTCCGATGGATTGTAGCGTGATATGTGCTTCATGATATGAAATGAAAGCGATTCTGTTGGATGCTCTGTCCCGAACGGGCAGGGTTTCTTTGTAGAGCTGCGTCATCATCGAAAAAATCGATTTTTCCTTTGGCTCAAAAAAATCAGCTTTTTCCAAAAACAGGTTTCGCCAAAAGGAGTCGTCGGGTAAAAAAAGCGGATTTTCCACAGATGCCGCTCGAAGCAATTTCGATTCCACCGCCATGTTTTGCTGCCAGATAAAATTGCCAAATGCTTCCCGAACCGCGTCGTCGGTCTCTATGGAATTATTCAGCAAACAGACGGATTCCCTATGTTTATAATGACTCAATTTTTCCTTCATTTCTCGCTCCATGGATTCTGGAACCACCATGACAAGTCTGATCTGAGACTTTTGCCATTGTTTGAACTGACTGAATCCTTTCAGAAAAACAACAGCATTTTCCATATTGTCCACAAAAAGCAGAAAAAAATCATGGCCTTCCAAATGCTGCTCTCTGAATGCCCCAAGATCTTGAGTTTCACTCTTGTTTCTTGAGACGATGGGATCAACAACAATTTGTTTGTCTGCCGATATGCCATATCGACTTATTTCGTTTTTTTCTCTTTGGTAGGTGAGGATTTTTGAAGCCTTGTTCATTTTTGTCAACAACGAACGCTTAAATTTCGATGGAATCGGATCCAGCAAAAAAATCATTTTCGTTTGATCATCTTTGTAATCGTCATTTTGTATAAAAACAAAATCAGGTTCGAATTTTTTGATTTGTTTTTTTCTCTTGATACCTGAGAATATCCGTTGGAAAAAATGATCAGCTTCATTTTGATCTTCCAACTGGACCAAGGATAGATTGCCCGGAAAATTCAATGATATGGATTCATCAGATTGTTTGTGGGAAAAAACCGCAAAATTTCCTTTGGGATATTTTTCCGCCATTGCCATGGCGCAAATGGAAAAAAAGTCGAACTGAAAATCGGCTTGATCTGTGATGAATGCGACTTTCATGATGCTTTAATTTTTTGGCAGGAATCGAACTTATTTTACGATTTTCAGCTTTACCGTTTCTATTCTAGTCTCACTAACGTGAAGAATGTTGAATTCCATATTTCCGATGTAAATCGTTTCTTTTTCGGACGGTATAGACTTATGATGTTGGATGATATAACCGGATAATGTTTCGTTCCCATGATTGTCTAGAAATACAAGATCGTATTTTTCAGCTATCGTATCCAACTCCATCCTTCCTGCGAAAATGTATTCGTCTACTGCGATTTGTTTGTCGACATGAGTCTCCGGGAGATCATATTCATCCTCAATTTCTCCGAAAATCTCTTCGAGCAGATCTTCCATCGTTATGATTCCTGAGGTTCCGCCAAATTCATCTATCACCCATGCGATGCTTTTTCTTTGCTTGGTGAAGCGGTTCATCAGCTCGGTGGCACTCATCGTTTCAGGAACTGCCATGATGGGATGAAGGATTTCTTTGATGGTTGCCGGATTTTTAAAAAGGTCGAGATGGTGGATATAGCCAACAATGTTATCGATGTCTTTTTCGTAAACGATGATACGGCTTAGTTTGGTTTCTATCAGCGTAGCCTTGATTTCCGAAATGCTTCTTCCTTGTTCTACGGCCAGTATCTCATTTCTTGGAACCAGGCATTTTCTGATTTTGGTTTCGCTGAGGGTTAGGGCATTTTCAAAAAGGGTTTTGTTTATTTCTGTGGTTTCCTCTTCTTCACTTCGTTTGCTTTGATGAAGAAACTGCTCCAAATCCTGTTTGCTGAACGCTTCTTTTTTCGGATAAATTTTAACGCTGAAAATATATTTGAGAATCCATTCTGAAATGCTCACGGCTACGGAAGCCAATGAGGAAAATGTCTGATAGAAAAAGAAGGTCATCCTGCTTATCAAATTGGAACTGATGATGGATTCGTTTCTCGCACGAAACAATGCCTTGAAAATGATTTCGACGAACAGAAAAATGACCGTTGATAGAATTGTTTCCACCAAAAGTTGAACATAGTGAACATAGTCTGATGCTGCTGCAGGAAGGAGTGTGAGCATCCAGTTCCAAAGCGGAGATAGCAGTCCTCCGATAAGCAGTCCGTAGACCACAAGTACAAAGTTGGCTCCTATCAACAGGGTGCCTATGAATTTGGTGGGACGATCGGAAAAGCTACCCCAGATTTTTCCACTGATGGTTCCTTGCTTACGGCGCAGTTCGATGGTCAATCTGTTTGCGGTGATGAAAGCGATTTCCATTCCGGAAAAAAAACCGACTAAGAGAATGGCGATGATGGCAGAAAATAGGGCAATCCAATCCATAGGTCAAAATTAAGTGATTCCTTTGGCTTCAGGGCTTTAGATTGCCTGTGAGGAATTTGGAAACGGTGTCGATGGCTTCTGAACAAGCTTTTTCAAGGTTGTCGTTCAGGATCACTTTGTCGAAATGTCCTTTGAACGAAAGTTCATACTCCGCTTTGTTGATCCTCGTATTGATGCCATCCTCATTTTCAGTTCCTCTTTCTCGCAAACGTTTTTTAAGCTCGTCGATGGAAGGGGGTTCTATGAAAATGGACAAGGTTTGTCCGGGATAAAGCTGGTGGATATGAAGCGCACCTTTAACATCTATATCGAGTATGGGCGTTTGTTCGTTTTTCCAGATGCGTTCGATTTCGGATTTGTAGGTTCCGTAATATTTTCCTTCGTACACCATTTCCCATTCTGCGAATGCGTTTTCTTTAATTTTTCGTTTGAACTCGTCGGTGGTGATGAAGTAGTATTCGACCCCGTTTTTTTCATCGCCCCTCGGAGCTCGTGTGGCCGCGGAAATCGAAAAAGAAAGTGCGGGAAAGGTTTCCATCAACCTTTTGGTGATGGTCGATTTTCCTGCTCCCGAAGGTGCGGTGATGATGAGTATTTTTTCGGATAAATCGGACATGTGTGTATGAATGTTATTTAGAGCAAATCAGAATCGACTTCGACGATGTCAATATTATTTTCTGACGATTTCAGCTCCGAGTGCCTTGAGTCTCTCGTCAATGAACTGATAGCCCCTGTCGATCTGTTCGATGTTCTGTATTGTGCTTTTTCCGTCGGCACTCAATGCTGCAATCAGCAAAGCGACACCTGCACGGATATCGGGAGAGCTCATCGTGATTCCTCTTAATTTCTTTTCTCTTTCCATACCTACTACAACAGCCCTATGCGGATCGCAAAGAATGACTTGTGCTCCCATTTCAATCAGTTTGTCCACAAAGAAAAGTCTGCTTTCAAACATTTTCTGATGAATGAGTACACTTCCTTTTGCCGGTATTGCAGTAACGAGCAGAATACTCAGCAAGTCGGGGGTAAGTCCTGGCCATGGATGATCGTACATGGTCAGGATGCCACCATCCATATACGTTTGAATGGTGTATGATTCCTGAGCGGGAACATAAATATCATCTCCTTTGATTTCAAGTTTTATACCCAGTTGCTGGAATTTTTCCGGAATGACGCCCAGAAAATCGACTCCCGCATTTTTGATGGTGATCTCACTTTGTGTTGTAGCAGCAAGTCCGATGAAGCTACCAACTTCGATCATATCGGGCAGCATGCGGTGTGTGGTTCCTGAAAGCTTTTCAACGCCTTCGATGACCAGCATGTTGCTACCGATGCCGGATATGCGCGCGCCCATTCGGTTCAGCATGCTGCACAATTGCTGGATGTATGGTTCGCAGGCGGCGTTGTATATGGTGGTTTTACCTTCTGCCATTACGGCTGCCATAAGGATGTTGGCCGTTCCGGTAACGCTGGGCTCATCCAGCAACATATAGGTTCCTTTGAGTCCGTTTGTTTTTAATTGAAAACAATTTGACGCATCATCATAAAAGTAATCAGCACCGAGTTTCTGAAATCCGATGATATGTGTATCCAATTTTCTTCTTCCAATCTTATCACCACCGGGTTTGGGGATGTATGCTTTTTTGAATCGGGCAAGTAAGGGGCCGGCCAGCATTACGGATCCACGGAGTCTGCCGCTTTTTTGATGGAAAGCGGAGCTCGACAGGTAATCCACATCCACTTGATCAGCCTGAAAAGTACAGGTATGTTTGTCTATTCTGTTTACTTTCACTTGAATTTCTCTAAGCAATTCAATAAGCAGATTGACGTCGATGATGTCGGGGATATTTTCAATGGTCACCTCTTCCGCTGTAAGTAAGACGGCACTGATGATCTGTAAGGCTTCATTTTTAGCACCCTGTGGGGTGATGGAACCGGAAAGTCGTTTTCCTCCTACAACTTCAAAACAATTCATGTATGTTCTTTGGTTTTGGGGTTCTGTTTGGGAATCGGCAAGCCGAAATTTGGGATTGTGTGTATGATGTATGGTTGGAAAAAATCCAACGCAATTTCATCACGACTGCATCAATATCTCTTTTTGAAATTTCTGTTGTTTCTGTGCTGTCCGCCACCTTGTCCTCCGCCTCTTCCGCCACGATTTCCCTGTCTGTTGTCGCGTCCGCCGAAATTCTGGCGATATCCTCTTCTGTCTCCGTAGTCGTCGCGATCCTGGCGATTGTCTGTTCTGTGCTTCACAAACGGTCTGTTGTTGAACTCAAGTTCTCCCTGTGTGATCGCACTTAATTCAGTTTGGATATTGTCGTCATGAACCAATTCCTTATGCCAGTTGCTATAGGTCAGTTTCATGTAGTAAGCAATAGCGTTTGCAAATCCTTGCTTTTTTTCCGGGTTCTCTTCTCTCAGGGCCTTGTCGATAACCAGTTCGATATGCTTGCCCAAATGGTTGAATTTGGGGTATTGTTTTGGATAACGCAGCTTTTCTGGCCTTGCTTTCAGGGTTTCTCTTGTGGGGATGGGATAAGGACTATCCACATCCAATTTGAAATCGCTGATTAAAAAAAGATGATCCCACAATTTGTGGCGGAAATCTTCCACATTTTTCAGGTGTGGATTCAAAAAGCCCATCAATTCTATGACACCGTTAGCGTTTCTTTGTCTGACTTCCCTGTCCTCGATTTTGAGCAGATAATCGACCATCTTTTGGATGTGTCTTCCATACTCTTTCATGATCAGGTGATTGCGGGTAGTATTATACTCCATGTTTTCTAATTCTGTCGATTTCAAAGGTAATCATATCCCATTTGTGAAACAAGGGCGTGTTTTTAATGATGAGGGAGATTTTTTTTCTCTTTTCGAAAAAAATAGAGAACAACAAGAATCACACCGACGCTGTCTGCAAGCCAATCCATCCATTCAAAACTTCTTCCGGGAATCTGTAATTGAATGAGCTCTGTGGTCAATCCCCATAAAACCACCAATATTCCGAAAAACAAGGTTTTTCTTCTGATTGTGTCAGAAGCTGCCTTGTTCATTTTGTAAGGTAAAATAAGCAAGAGCTGCTGAATGCCAAACATGGCGGCATGAATGAATTTATCCGGCTTGATAAGCTCAATCCACCAGATTTCAATATCAGGTACTTTAGACTGAGGAAGACAAATCAAGATAAGAATCAGAAAAAACCAGAGGATTCCGGGTATGAAATGTTTGAATCGGATTCCGGTATATTCAGGTGTTTTCATATTAACCAACCAATGCCTGATATGCGTCCGCACTCATTAATCCTTCAGTTGCTGAAGGGTCGGCAATGGTCATTTTTATCATCCAGCCCGCTCCGTAGGGATCGCTGTTCACCAATTCCGGGTTGGCTTCCAAACCGCTGTTGAATTCGGTAATGGTTCCGCTCAACGGCAGGTAAAGGTCACTCACGGTTTTTACGGCTTCCACAGTTCCAAAAACAGCTTCGGCAGAAAGGCTTTGTCCGACGGTATTGATGTCTACAAATACGATGTCACCCAACTCACGTTGAGCGAATTCGGTGATTCCAACAGTGGCAATGTTTCCTTCGATGGATATCCACTCGTGGTCTTTGGTGTACTTGAGATTGGCCGGGAAATTCATGTTGATGTTCTTAAGTGTGATTTAAGGCGCAATGTACTGCATTTTTGCCTTTCGAAAAGGTTATTTAATTATTTCCATAGACATGATGACGTTCATCAGCGGACGGTTGTTACCGTCTGTTTTCACAGCCGCAATCTTGTCAATCACCTCCAAACCCTTGATGGTTTCGCCAAATACAGTGTAATTCATGTCAAGAAATGGGGTTCCGCCTATGTTTTTGTACATATCGCGTTGAGCTTGTGTGTAACTATTACCGCTTCCTTGTTCCATATTGAACAGTTCTGGCTCGGAGACAGGCTTACCCTGAACGAGATAAAACTGACAGGCACTGCTGGCTCTCTCCGGATTTCCATCACGTGCCGCACAAAGTGCTCCTTTTTTATGAATCAGGTTACGGTTGAATTCTGCCGGAATACGGGTCATGTCGCCGCCGCCCATGCCCAACATGGTGCCAGGTGCTGCATTTTTACTCATGGGATCGCCGCCTTGTATCATGAAACCGCTGATTACACGATGGAAAAGCAGACTGTCGTAGAATTTCTGCTGAACGAGTTTGATGAAGTTGTCGCGGTGTTTTGGGGTAGAATCGTACAATTTCACGATGATGACGCCCATCGGAGTAGTGATTTTCACTTTGGTGGACCCTTTGGTGTATGGCGTTTCCGGCACGGCGGACGGCTTTGAAGGGGTTGCTTTTACAGGTTGTTTCTGCGTCGGTGAAACACTAAGTTTTTTGGCAGTCGCTTTCGGAGCTTGTGCCGATATGGTTTGTGAGGTTCCCAAAAGCAAGGAGGCGAATAACAGTAAGGTTCCGATTCTCATATGTGTTTTGTTTTCTGTGTTTGTTACTTATTGATCTTGACTAATCATTCAAAAGGAGCTAAAATAGTTCGTAGGATTGAAAATAAAGTAAAATATGGTCTTTTAAAAAATTTTCCTGTTCAGGAAGATGCTGTTCGGGAAGAGGCAACAATTGTGTGAAATGAGGCCAACCATCCTCGTCTTTGCCATCAAAACGATAATATCCGCTTGGAGACAATACGGTGCATATCGCTATATGCATGAGGTCCTGCTTCTGTTCTTTGGTGAATTCCCTGGCTCCTACACCCAGTTCTTGAACGCCAATCAGCAAAAGGATGCCGTTCATATCGGGTTTTATTCCATACAGCTCCTTCAGTTTGATCCTCAGTTTCAGCCATCTGATCTGCAAATCTTCTTCCGCGTGTTGCATAACACAAATGTAAGGTTTAACCTTTCGAGATTATCTTTGCAGTTCAACATTTCACAAAAGAAAACAAAACATGCTTTCCATTTCATTCATTCGTCAACAACCGGAATTGGTCAAAGAAAGACTTACGGTGAGAAATTTCAGCAATCCGGGTTTGGTGGACGAACTTCTTTCATTGGATGACAAACTCAGAAAAATAAAGTTTACGACAGAAAACATCCAAGCTTCGATCAACGCTGCTTCCAAGGAAATCGGCATGCTCATGGCCAAAGGCGAAAAAGAGGCCGCAGAGGCGAAAAAGGAGGAGGTTGCCGCCTTGAAAAACGAAATGGCTCAACATCAGTCGGCGCTTGAAGAACTCGAAAGCGCCGTTCAAAAACAATTGCTCTTGTTGCCCAATCTTCCCCATGCTTCTGTGCCCAAAGGGAAGTCGGCCGAAGACAATGAGGTGGTTCGTACTGGTGGAAAAACGCCTGAGCTCGGAGCCGACGCGAAACCACATTGGGATCTCATCAAGGAGTATCAACTTATCGATTTTGAAACCGGCGCTAAGCTCGCCGGCAGTGGATTCCCTTTGTACAAAGGCCGTGGTGCTAAACTTCAGCGTTCTCTCATACAGTATTTCCTCGATTACAACACCGCAGCAGGATATACCGAGTATATGCCACCGCTAATGGTGAATGAGGCTACCGCTTACGGTACCGGACAGTTGCCAGACAAAGAAGGTCAGATGTATCACATCACAGCTGACGGTCTATATCTCATTCCTACCGCCGAAGTGCCTGTCACCAATGTGTATAGCAACGAAATCGTAAAAGATTCAGACCTGCCGGTTAAGATGACGGCATATACGCCATGTTTCAGAAGAGAAGCCGGGAGTTTTGGTTCCGATGTACGTGGACTCAACCGCGTTCATCAGTTCGATAAAGTGGAAATCATCCAGCTTGTCCGTCCGGAAGGGAGTTACGATGTGCTGAACGAAATGGTCGCTCATGTGGAACAGCTTCTTCAATCGCTAGACTTGCCTTACCGTATTCTTCGTTTATGCGGAGGCGATATGGGATTCACTTCTGCACTCACTTACGATTTTGAGGTGTACAGCGCTGCCCAGCAAAAATGGCTGGAAGTGAGTTCGGTCAGCAATTTTGAAACTTTCCAGACGAACAGGATGAAGATCAGATACAAAGATGATAATGGAAAAACACAGCTTTTACATTCTCTGAATGGTTCTTCCCTGGCGCTTCCAAGAATCATGGCCGCATTGTTGGAAAACAACCAAAACGAACAAGGAATCAGGATTCCCAAAGCGCTTGCCGCTTATTTCGGTTCTGAAATCATCACAAAATAATTTACATCGGAACCTTGACCTTTCTGTGTAGATTTTTTGCAACAAGAATAACATTCATTATTCATAAACAGCGTTATCAATGAAAAAATCAAGTGGCATCATATTGTTGTGTTTTTTGGCTGTCGCATGTCATCGTAAATCCGTTCCCCAAACGGAGAAAAATGTTTCAGACAATAAAACACCGGTAAATGTGCGTCCGGAAAAGCAAGCAAACTTGGCTGAAGGAGAAGCCCTCTATCAGGCCAATTGTGGCAAATGTCACGATTTGAAAGATCCTTCCCGATATACTGTAGCGGAATGGAGGCCCATCATGGAAAGCATGGCACCTAAAGCACGCTTGAATATGGAGCAGAAAACCGATGTGTTGACTTACGTCATCAGCAAGGCGAAGTCCATAAAAAACTAAATCACTTTTTGGGTAAGAATGAAAAAAGGCGATTCCGTAATGGGAACCGCCTTTTTTATGTGTCTGAAAGTAGATTTTATTGAATGCCGTGCATCATTTTTTTCAATCGTGGCACAAGCATGAAAAGCAGCAATGAAGCTACTCCGCAAAGCACCACAAACACCATGAAGAATTCAAAAAGATTGTGCAACGTGAATCCGGCGAAGCTTGGGTAGTGATCGCTGATTTTGTTGTCTACCATGAATTTGATTTGTTCGGCGGTTGGTACAACCGTTTTGTCCAATACGGCTTTCAAATCGAACCCCGCTTCACTACAAGCTTTGAATTGTTCACCTGTGGCAGGCAAGATTGAACCTAAGGTTCCTGCCAGCGCATAACCGGAAGCGCTAGACATGAAGAAAACGCCAAAAAGCAATGATGCAAAACGCTTAGGAGCCAGCTTTCCAACCAGAGAAAGTCCGATAGGAGAAAGACAAAGTTCACCCCAGGTTTGTATTAAATAAAGTAAGATCAACCAATGTACGCTCAAAAGGCCCGAGTTTCCAAGGTCCTTTACATTATGTGCGATGATGAAATAGCTCAAAGCGATAAGCATCAAACCTATGGCTTGTTTTGCAGGAGATATCGGCTCTTTGCCGTTAGCGCGAAGTTTGTCCCAAAGCAGACTGAATGGTACGGCAAACAACACCACAAACACACCATTGAAAATCTGAACCATGGACGGAGGCATGTTCCATCCAAAAAAGTTACGATCGGTCTGATAGTCTGCGATGAAAGTGAGTGATGAACCGGCTTGTTCAAAAGCGGCCCAGAAAAAGATCACAAAGAAGGAAACAATGTAGATCACCAAGATGCGGTCTCTTTCAATTTTATTCAGTGATTTGTCTGACAGGATAAGTCCTGCAAGTGTGATGCCTGCTGAATATATCGTGGAATAAATCCAGTTTTGTCCGAGGAAATTATGGAAAACATAGATCAACAAAGAGAGAACAGCAACTGCGATACCGATGGAAAGATTTGAAAACTGCGCTTTCTGAGATTCTCCCTCTTCGTAGTCATCAGCATTATGGCCGGAAGGCAATCCACCAATGGCTTTACCGTCAGGGGTAACTACATATTTGTTTTTCAACAGGAAGAAAGTGAGGGTACCCAACAGCATGGCAACACCTGCTGCAAGAAAACCCCATTTGAAAGCCTGTATGTTTCTAACTCCATCCACCACAACATCACCAATCAAAGGACAAATCAACTGACCAAGGAAGGCCCCCACGTTGATACCCATGTAAAAGATGGTGAAAGCGGTATCCAGCTTGTTTTTTTCAGCTTTGGGATATAAACTTCCCACCATGCTGGAAATATTGGGTTTGAAGAAACCGTTACCGAAAATCAGCACTCCAAGTGCCACATAAAGAATGGTTTTGGCCAGTTCCAAATTTGTTTCAAAAATGGAAGCGCTTGTAAAAAGCAGCATTTGTCCAATAGCCATCAGCAATCCGCCAAGCATGATGCAATTTCGGTTTCCGAGAAAACGATCTGAAATGAAACCGCCCAACATGGGAGTCAGATAGCAAAGTCCGAGAAAGCCTCCGTAAATGATGGAAGAGTCTTCCTTACTGATCATCAAAGCGTTTACGATGAACAACGTGAGTAAGGCGCGCATTCCATAGAAGTTGAACCTTTCCCACATTTCTGTTCCGAAAAGCACCCACAATCCTTTGGGGTGACTCTGTTTGTTTGTAGCAGTCATAATGTTTTTTTTGTTGCCGGTTTTATTGAAATGATTGTACAAAATACACAAATAATGTTTTCCAAAATCAAAATGGGAAATGGAAATCATCAAAATCGAAGAAACAGTTTTTGAAAATCGCCATTGTTGTTGCCATTAAAATTAATTTCGCATCATAAAAAAACATTCATGAACATTTTAGTATTGGGTTCTGGTGGCAGAGAGCATGCGTTGGCATGGAAGATTGCACAAAGTGAGCGATGCACATCGGTTTTCATAGCCCCCGGCAATGCAGGTACTGCACTCATCGGTGAAAATATTCCTGTTTCTCCAACCGATTTTCCGGCTGTAAAAAAACTGGTTTTGGAAAAAGAAATCGGATTGGTGGTGGTAGGTCCCGAAGACCCTCTTGTAAAAGGTATTTATGATTTTTTTCAAAATGATTCGGAGTTGAAAAGCATACCCATCCTAGCTCCGAGTGGCTTTGCGGCCCAACTGGAAGGCAGCAAGTCTTTCGCCAAGGCCTTCATGAACCGACATCATATTCCCACAGCATCCTATCGCGAATTCACTGCCGATACGCTGCAAGAGGGCATCGATTTCATACAATCCCTGCCTTTACCCATCGTACTGAAAGCCGACGGACTAGCCGCAGGAAAGGGAGTGCTGATTTGCCAGCAACATGATGAGGCGGTAGCTGAATTTCAACAGATGATCACATATGCTAAATTCGGTGATGCCAGTAAAAGAGTAGTCATCGAATCTTTTCTTAAGGGCATTGAAGTGAGCGTGTTCGTGCTCACAGATGGCAAAGATTTCATCATACTCCCCGAAGCGAAAGATTATAAGCGTGTAGGCGTAGGAGATAGCGGATTGAATACAGGTGGAATGGGTGCAGTCAGTCCCGTTCCCTTTTTTGACGAAGCATTGAAAAACAAGATTCTTGAGCGCATCGTCAAACCCACAATTGCCGGATTTCATTCGGAAGGGATCATCTACAAGGGATTTGTGTTCCTGGGATTGATGATTGATGATGGTGAACCCTTTGTGATCGAATACAATTGCAGGATGGGTGATCCTGAAACGGAGGTGGTCATGCCCCGCATAGATTCCGATTTGGTTGATCTCCTGCTTGCTGCTGCGAAAGGAACGCTCGGAGATGTGCAGTTGAAGGTTTCTGAAAAAGCAGCTGCAACCACCATCATGGTTAGTGGCGGATATCCGGGGAGCTACGAAACAGGCATGCCGATAACCGGATTAGATTTGGTTGCCGAAGAGAATGGAGTCGTGTTTCATGCAGGAACCAAAGTGGCCGACGGAGTGGTTTTAACCAATGGTGGCCGCGTTTTAGCCGTTACTGCGTTTGGTGAAAATATCGCTGAAGCAGCCCGAAAATCAAGGGAAGGCGTGGCTAAAATCCATTTTGACAAGATGTATTTCAGGACTGATATCGGTTACGAATTCGAATGATATTTTCTTTGGCAAACCATCGCAAAATCAAAGATTAACAAATCATTATGCACATAGTCTTAATATCTCATTTTAAGCGTTGTTTATTCGAATAAATTGCGTCAATTTTGTTAGGATTACTAATTCATCAAGCACAATAACCCAATATGGGCATTTTCAACTTTTTTACCCAGGAAATCGCAATGGATCTGGGAACAGCGAATACGCTGATCATTCACAACGACGAGGTTGTGGTGAACGAGCCGTCCATAGTGGCGCTCGACAGAAACAATCCCAAACTGTTGCTGGCAGTAGGTAAAAAGGCATTGATGATGCACGAAAAAACGCATGAGAGCATCAGAACGGTCCGTCCTCTGCGTGATGGTGTGATCGCGGATTTCAATGCTGCAGAGCTCATGATTCGTGAATTGATCAAGTTGGTTTATCCAAAAAAACCTTTGTTTGCCCCAAGTTGGAGGATGATGATTTGCATTCCCAGCAGCATCACCGAGGTTGAGAAAAGAGCTGTTAGAGACAGTGCGGAACAAGCCGGCGCTAAAGAAGTCTATCTGATTCATGAACCTATGGCAGCTGCCCTCGGTATCGGCATCGACGTGGAAGAGCCGGTAGGAAACATGATTATCGATATTGGAGGTGGAACAACCGGAATCACCGTAATCGCATTGGCGGGAATTGTATGTGACCAAAGTATCCGTATCGCAGGAGATGAATTTACAGCCGATATCATGGAAGCTCTTCGCAGATACCACAGTCTGCTAATCGGTGAAAGAACTGCGGAGCAAATCAAGATACAAATCGGTGCTGCCATAAAAGACCTCGAAAATCCACCGGATGACATTCCTGTAAACGGAAGAGACTTGGTAACGGGTATTCCCAAACAAGTAATGGTCAGTTATCAGGAAGTGGCAGAAGCGCTCGATAAAAGCATCTTCAAAATCGAGGAAGCCATTTTGAAAGCACTTGAAACCACGCCGCCTGAACTTGCTGCAGATATTTATCGCAGAGGATTGTATATCACCGGTGGAGGATCACTGCTTCGCGGGCTGGATAAAAGATTGCAAAACAAAATCAAACTTCCTGTGCATCTTGCGGACGATCCGTTGAAAAGCGTTGTTCGTGGAACCGGCATCGCATTGAAAAACTATGATCGCTTCCCATTTGTGATGAGATGATGACAATCTTGTTTTCTGAATATTCATCAAAAATCAGTGGCCCTTGAGGAACATTTTTCTTTTCATA
>JAURKN010000142.1 GCA_030831725.1 Ferruginibacter sp. | reverse complement strand
TTAAATGAGGCCTTTGCTTCCCAAAGTATAGCATGCATACACGACCTCGGACTTGATCTTGAAAAAGTGAATGTCAACGGAGGCGCCATCGCTCTTGGACATCCTTTGGGATGCAGCGGTGTGAGGATTTCTGCCACTTTGCTGCATGAGATGCAAAAAAGAAATTCAAAATACGGCCTTGCTTCGATGTGCGTAGGTGTAGGCCAGGGCGTTGCCATCATTTATGAAGGAGTCTGATTGAAATCGTAATGATTCATCAGATGCTTTTCGCCCACTCCAGCAATAAATCGACAGACATATTTTCCTGGGTACCTGTACCCAGGTTTTTTATCACCACGTTTTCTTGTTCAAGCTCCTTGCTTCCGATGATTGCAGCGTAACCGATGCCTTTCTTGTCTGCGTATTTGAACTGCTTATCCAATTTTGCTGTTTCTGGGTACAACTCGCACGATATTCCCTGCGACCTCAGTCGATGGATGATCTTATAGGCAAACATCGATTCTTTCTCACCCATGTTCATGAATATCAATTTCGACCCTTTGTGTATTTCTACAGGAAAAAGTTCAAGTTCTTCCATCACATCATAAATCCTATCTATACCGAAACTGATACCGACACCGGGAATTCCTTTCACACCAAACAGCCCGGTAAGATCGTCATATCTGCCTCCGCCACCGATGCTTCCAATCTTTACACTTTCCGGGGCTTTTACTTCCACGATGGTGCCTGTGTAATAATTCAGTCCTCTAGCCAAAGTAAGGTCAAGCTCAACAGGGGCATCAGTTTCCAGTCTTTCTAAAATCCATGCCAATTCGTTCACGCCTGATAAGGCATTTGCATTTTCGGGGAATAATGCCAATATTTTTTCACATTTTTCAGCATTGCTTCCTGTTATGCTCAAATATTGTAAAATCAAATTCCATTTTTCTCCGGCAATTCCATTTGTTTCCAATTCTTCACGAACCTTTTCCGTTCCGATCTTATCAAGCTTATCAATCGCAGTACTTATGGTGGTGATCAATGATGCGTCACCACAAGATTCGGCTAGAGCGGTCAGTAGTTTCCTGTTGTTGATTTTGATGGAAACATCATTCAATTTTAGTGCTGAGAATACCTGAATGTAAATGTTGATGAGTTCGATTTCGTTGAATAAAGAAGCACTGCCTACCACATCGGCATCACATTGGGTAAATTCCCTGTATCTCCCTTTTTGTGGGCGATCCGCACGCCATACGGGTTGTATCTGATATCTTTTGAAAGGAGGGGTAAGTGTTCCGTGGTTCATGGCCACGAATCTGGCGAAAGGGATGGTCAGGTCATATTTCAACGCACGTTCAGTAAGGAGCGAACTGCTTTTGCCTTCAATCACTTTGGCAAAACCATCCTTGGCTTTTTGGATGTTCTTGGGATCATTCAAGCCATTGTTCAGCACTTTGAAAATCAAACGGTCTCCCTCTTCTCCGTATTTACCCATGAGGGTATCCAGATTCTCCATGGCAGGGGTTTCCAACGGTTCGAAACCGAATAATTCAAATGTTCTTTTAATGGTTTCAAAAATGAAATTTCTTTTCCGAATCACTTCGGGAGAAAAATCGCGGGTTCCCTGTGGTAGACTGGGTTTGTTCATGGTTTATTTTTTCTGTTCACCATATTTGCTCAATATGGCATCACAACATTTGTCAATTAATTGATACACTTTTTCAAAGTCTTCATAAGTTCCATAATATGGATCTGGAACGTCTTTCAGCATTCCCGGGAAAAGCGCATCCAGAAAAAGAGGACATTTTTCCGTTGAAAAAGAATGGCCGCCGATGGTTTGCATTCCTGAAAGTACGTCGTTTGCCATGGGCAACAGCAAATCATAGTTTTCAAAATCCGACTCCTTCAGTTTTCTTGCACGTTGATGGTGGATGTCTATTCCGTTCTCCTTACAAACTTTTATGCTGGAAACATGCGGAGGTTCATTCTCATGAAAACCATACGTACCCGCACTTTCAACCACCCAGTCGAGTCCGGCCATTTTGACCTTATGCTGCATCACTCCCTCTGCAATCGGGCTTCTGCAAATATTTCCAAGACAAACCATCAGCATTTTCATGGTACAAAGATAAAAAAATAGTACTCGAGTTATGGAATTCATTGAATCATGCCATCATGCTACTGAAACCCTTGATTCTTAACCTTAAAATCTAATGACATGGAAGCTCAAAAATTATTACAAGCCAGTTTTTTAGACATTCTTTTTGACCGCAGAAATAAACTATATGGCGCTTATCAGCTGAGAAAAGAGTATCCAATTGTGCTTTTACGATCCATTTTCATTGTGTTTTTGTCAGTCGCCATTTTGTTTTTATTGATTTCCGGAAAAGGCAATGCCGAAAAATTAAAGACATTTGAAATCAGGGAGACTGCGATGGCTGAAGTTCGAAAGGTAAAAAAGGAGAAACAGGAGATAGCGCATAAAAAGAAACAGCATGCAGTAACCAATAATCGGAAGCCGATACATTTAATGGGATCCGCTATCGTCATCATAGACTCTACAGAAATAGTAAAAGACAGTTCTGTTCTCAATATTGAAAATGGTATTCAGTCTTTAGGAAATGGAAGTTTGAATGATGGAAATGGTGGAGGCGGTGGCGGCGGTGCTGATGACAGCACAGGTATGACAAATTTTTCAGGCGGTGGCGGAGAAACGAACGAGATTTCCGATGCGCCTGAAATAAGACCAACTTTTCCCGGGGGAATGAATGCCTTGAATCGTTTTCTACAAGAAAATTTGGAATATCCTGATGAGGTCAAAGATGTTGAAATGGCAACGGTAGTTGTTCGGTTTGTGGTTGGATATGATGGGGTTCTGAGGAATTTTGAAATTGTTACGGATGGAGGAAGAGAGTTCGATAGGGAAGTGATCAGGGTCATCAAAAAAATGCCATCATGGATACCCGGAAAGTCGAAAGGGAAAAATGTTTCGGTTTATTATAACCTACCTGTTCATTTTGTAAAAGAACTATAAAACGAAACGTATGGTTTAATTTTGCTTCAAAATGAGAAGCATGAATCATGAAGATGAAAAGTTAAGTGCAAGGGAAAAGGGGATGATCAGAATGAGAAGCATCATGGATTTAGGGATGGGCATACTATGGTTTGGGATGGGCATTTTCATGTTGTTTGTAAAGTCCATTTCACCTTCTATGGCTTTGAGATATGACGATCCGGTGATGAAAGGATTCGGCTTTCTCTGTATTGCTTATGGATCCTTCAGGGTGTACAGAGGCATCAAAAAAAATTATCGCAAATCATGAGATTTCTTGTCTTTTTAGTACTCGTTTCATTTTTCATGATGACAGGATGTGATTCACATGAAAAGAAAGCCCAATTCGACACACCACTCAGCGGTACCATCAGGATCAGTGTTGATGAAACATTCAAGCCCGTAATAGAGGAGCAGATAAAAATGTATGAACTGAGTTATCCAGGAACGAAAATCATTGCCGACTACAAGCCTGAAATCGATTGTATCAGGGATTTTTTTTCAGACAGTGCTGTCAGATTGGTTTTGGTCAGCAGGGCTTTGACGCGCAAAGAAGAAAAATATCTTGCAGATTCATTGCATTACATTCCAGGATGTCAGCCGGTAGCATCAGATGCTGTATCGGTAGTGATTCATAAAACAAGCACGGATTCATTGTTCACCATCAAAGGACTGCAGAATGCGCTTTCAGGCAAGGAAAATTCGGGGAAAGTTTTTGTTTTTGATGGGTTGAATGCAACCAGTACAGTCAGGTATATAAGGGATTCTATCATGAAGGGCGAAATTTTTGATACAAGCATGGTTAAAGCTGTCAGAAGCAGCAAAGAAGTTTTGGAATATGTGGCCGAACACGAAAACGCGGTTGGGTTTACGGGCGTCAGCTGGATTGGAAACAAGGAGGATTCTTCACAGAGACGGATGTTGGAGAAGGTTAAGCTTGCGTATGTGCGATGCGAACTTTGCGAGGGTAAGCCTTATGTTAAGCCTATGCAGGAAAGCATGCTTACCCGAAGATATCCGCTGGTCAGAAAATTATATTACATGATTCATGAGAATTATACTGGCTTAGGAACAGGGTTCACATCATTTTTAAAATTCGAAAGAGGACAACTTATTTTCAGGAGGGCTTATCTGGGTCCGGTAATGGATCTGGATATTCGAAATGTACAAGTCAATGAGAGAATTCCAGAAAATTAATAAAAACATTAACAACTACTTGCCTAATTTTACGCCAATATTTAAGTCAAAAAAAGAAACATTTTAGCATGAAGAAGCATATATTCAGTATGGTTTTGATGGTAACAGGTTCTGTCTTTTCTATCAAGGCTCAAACCATCGAAGAGGGAAAAAAATTCTACTATTACGAGCGGTTTAAAAGCGCAAAAGAAGTTTTTCAAAAATTATTGAACACCAACCCCAACAATGAGGAAGCGGTGTATTGGCTCGGCCAGTGCATCATTGCGCCAGACGATCATACCGCCAAAGATATCGCTGAAGTAAAATCACTCTATCAATCTAAACTTTCGGTCTCAAACAGTCAATTGCTCATGGCCGGAATAGGACATGTGGAGCTTTTGGAAGGTAAGACTGCTGATGCCAGAAATCATTTTGCTGCTGCCATTGAATTAAGTCAGTCCAAAAACATTGCCGTACTAAGTGCAATTGGGTTTGCCAACAGCAATCCAGATGTAAAGGAGGGCGATGCGGCTTATGCCATTGAGAAACTTAAAATGGCCACTCTATTGAAGAAATTCAACGATCCTGATGTATATGTGAATCTTGGAGATGCGTATCGTAAACTCGGAGATGGTGGAAATGCAATATTGTCCTATCAGGCTGCCCTTGGTTTGAACCCAAAGTATGCAAGGACGAACTTTAGAATGGGTAAATTGTATCAGTCTCAAGGAAGGGGACAGGAAAGCATTTTCATGGAGTACTACGATAAAGCTATTGCCGACGATCCTGCTTACGCTCCCGTATATGCGAACCTTTTCAATTATTTCTATGAGACTAATGTGACAAGAGCTGCGGAATATTTTGAAAAATGGCAAGCCAATTCAGATACTGATTACAAATCATGTTATTATAGAGCCGCTTTGAAATATGCTCAGGGCTTTTTCATGGATGCCATTTCCATGTCTGATGCATGCATCAATGAATCTGCCGGAAATCCTTATGCTAACCTATATGGATTGAAAGCTAACGCATACAACCGATTAAAAGATTCGACGAATGCAATTGCCAATTATGAACTTTATTTTCAAAAACAAATGCCCGAGAAAATCACGGCAGGGGATTATTTTGAATATGCCAAGAACCTGCTGAAGATACCCGGAAATGAAAGTAAAGTTGGGGCTATCATAGGAAAGGCAGTGATTCTGGATTCTATAGAAAGCAATAAGGTTCAATATTTGAGAGCTGTGGCACAAATTTTCGAAACCCGAAAGAGCTTTTTGGAAGCTGCTGATTTTTACAGTAAAATCATCTCTGTAAAAAAGACTCCTTCAAAATATGATCTCGACATATGCGCATTGAATTATTACAAAGCGGGAGCATTCCAACAGTCTATTGATATGTTCAAATTGTCATCAGAAAAATTTCCTAACGATCCTTTTGTTTATAATTTCATAGGGAAAGCGAGTTCAGCAATAGATACCACGATGCAACTTGGAATGGCTAATGAGGCATTCGAAAAGACGATTCAGTTTGCTATCACCGATTCTATTAAATATAAACCTCAGCTCTTGACAGCGTATCGCTATTTTGTAGCCTATTATTTCAATATCAAAAAAGACAAAGAGACAACATTGATGTACATTGAAAAAATATTGACTCTCGAACCGAATGACGCCGAAGCGCTTGGGAATAAGAAAATACTCACTGCCCCAGCAAAAAAACCGGCTACAGATACAAAAAGTAAACCAACACCAGCAAAAAAGCCCTGATCGGATTTCATTGTATAAAAAAAGAGACAGCGCAAATGCTGTCTCTTTTTTTATCTGTAAGATTTTGAATGTGAATTAATAATCTTAGAGCGATATTTTTTTCACCATCATCACATAAACCGGGAAGTGATCACTGTATCCGTAGTTGTAGGTTGTTCCATCCCATGTACGCTTGGAATAACCCCTGTATTTTCCGGTTTTTTGTACCATGAATTCCTTATTGAAAAGCACGTGTTTGAAAAAGCGATATCCTTCCTGTTCTTTATTAAGCCAGGAGCCAGAAAAAAGAACTTGATCGAACAAGCCCCAAGCATCCTGATAGGGTGAGGTTCCGATTCCTTTTTTATAATTGTCTACCCAAGGATTGAACAGTTCATTGGGTTTTGTTGTTTCAACTTCAGCTTTACAACCAAGAACTTTGGTGAGGCTTGGACTTACAGGATCATCATTAAGATCTCCCATCAACACAACTTTTGAATTAGGATTTACAGCCATGATGGAATCGATACATTTTTTAGCCGTACCTGCCGCCGCAGCTCTTGCAGGAATTGATCTCTCTTCTCCGCCGGATCTGGAAGGCCAGTGATTGACAAAAGTGTGAATGGTATCACCATCAAGAATGCCTTTTACATATAAGATATCTCTGGTGAAATAGGAGTCTTTTGATCCTCCAGGGAGCTGCACAAAGAGAGGTTGACTGTAAACAACTTTGAAATATTTTGGATTATAGAACAAGGCCACATCCACTCCTCTCTTATCAGGGGAATCGTATTGTACGAATTTCCAGTTTCTTTTTTTCAATCTTTCAGTATTTGCGAGATCTCGGAGAACGGTGTCATTTTCTATCTCAGCCACCCCCAAAAGTGCCAGTCCGTCAGGACTGATATCGGTGCCCATTTGAGAAATCACATCTGATAATCGATCCAACTTATCGGTATAAATGGCAGTATTATACTGTCTGAGACTATTGGGAAGAAATTCCTCATCGTTTACTGCGGGATTATCTGTTGTGTCGTATAGATTTTCAAGATTATAAAATCCAATTAACGCAACCTTATACGAAGCTTTTTGAGCCATTAATAAGTTTGGCAAAAACAGAAAAGCAAGAATCAGACGTTTCATGTTAATACATTTGATAGACTACGAAGATATTTGGTTTGTCGTTTTAAATCGCAATGATTTGATTTTTAAAGAAATTTTGTATCCCATGGTTTGTATTTTCCGGGTATAATGTAGATGAAATGAGTCAATTGTTTAATGCGTATTTTTAAAAAAGAGTAATTGTATTAAATAAATTTTTGTTTTGATACAATAAAAATAGCCTGCAAGAAAAAACAAAAGTTAAATAAACTAAAGATATACTTATCTTTATTCCCCTTAAAATGGTTCTATGCGATCAATTACAATGAAAAGCATCATTTTTTCAATGGTGTTTGCAAGTTTGTCTAATACGCTTCATGCACAAGTCAAGCCACAGGTTTCATCAAATCCTGATACCACTGTTCTTGAACAACTGAAGGAAGATGTTGGTGACAATATCCCCGTGGTTTCTTTGGATGAGAATGATGCGCAAGATGGTAGTTCACAAAACATCTCTTCGTTGCTAAGTGCAGGTAGAGACCCGTTTTTTAACGCCGCCTCTTTCAAATTCAGCGCTGCGAGATTCAGAATACGCGGTTATGATGCCGACTTATTCGGAACCTATATGAATGGTTCTCCCATGGAAAATCTGGACAATGGTTTTACACCTTTCGGACTTTGGGGAGGTCTCAATGATGTTTTGAGAAACAGAGACAACTCATTGGGTTTAAGAGCTACACCATATGCCTTTGGTGACCTTGGTGGTTTGAACCATTTGGACACAAGGGCTTCTTACCAGAGAGCTCAAACCAGCATCAATTATGCCATTTCCAACAGAAATTATGTTCATCGTTTCATGTTCACCCATTCTACCGGGTTGAATAAAAAAGGTTGGGCCTTCAGTTTCTCAGGTTCTAGGAGATGGGCGGATGAAGGATTCACAGACGGTACATACTATGATGGCTGGTCTTTCTATGGAGCAGTCGATAAGAGATTGAATGCTAAAAATCTTTTCTCTTTGGTCGCTTTTGCAACGCCTACCGAAAGTGGACGTCAAGGGGCTTCTGTTGCTGAAATGAGGGCATTGGCCGGAACCAATTTTTACAATCCTTACTGGGGTTATCAAAATGGTGTTAAAAGAAACGCAAGTATAGCAAGGTCTTTCCAGCCTTTTGCAATTCTTTCTCATGAGTGGAAACCGACAGACAAAACTACTTTAATGACATCTGCTTCCATCACACACGGAGACAGAAGCACAACCGGAATTGACTGGTATAATGCAGCGGATCCTAGACCGGACTATTACAGATATTTGCCAAGTTATCAGGAAGATCCTACTATCAGGGCTCAAGTATACAATTTGATGCAGAACGACATCAATCGCAGACAAATCAATTGGGATGCCATGTATAATGCGAACTACAATTCGTATGAGACCATTGAAAATGCGAACGGCATAGCAGGAAACAATGTTTCCGGAAAGCGTGCCCGCTATATTCTTGAAGAAAGAGTCATCAATACCACGAGATACAATGTCGGAACCACTTTGAATACTTCATTCGGCGATCATGTCATTTTCACTGCCGGTGCGAACATTCAAGGTCAGACCAACCGTTATTTCAAAAGAGTCGAGGACCTTTTAGGTGCCGATTTTTATGTTGATTTGAACCAGTTCGCAGAAAGAGATTTCCCAAGCAATCCCAATGCAGGACTCAATGATGTCAACAATCCCAACAGAATTTTGCAAGTTGGAGACAAATTTGGATATCGTTACAACATCAACATCATGAAAGCCTCAGCATGGGCTCAGGCGATATTCAAGTTCAAGCATATCGACTTTTTCATCGCTGCTGAAAATTCTTACACCTCTTTTTCCCGTGATGGTAAAGTGCGTAATGGTCTTTTCCCAGACAATTCATTTGGAAAGTCCAAAACATACAACTTCAACAACCCTTCATTCAAAGGAGGGGCTACATACAAGATCGACGGACGTAACTACGTTTTCATCAATGGTGCTTACATGACCAGAGCACCGTTCTTCGAAAACGCTTTCATCGCTCCAAGAACCAGAGACTTTACCCAAGACAACCTGACATCTGAAAAAATCACAAACCTGGAAGCAGGGTATGTGATGAACGCTCCTAAATTAAAACTGAGGGCTACAGGATATATCACCCGATTCCGTGACCAAATGAATGTGCTCACATTCTACAGTGACGAGTTCAGCAACTTTGTGAACTATGCCCTCGGAAATATCGGTAAGGAACATGTAGGAGCTGAATTCGGAGCAGAGGCAAAAGTATACAAAGGACTGAGTGTCGTGGCAGCGGCCGCCATCGGAGATTATCGTTATAATACTCGTCAAACAGCTACTGTTACTGTTGACAATAGTGCTCAGGTTTTGGATAAAAATGTAACAATCTATTCCAAGAATTATTTTGTGCCAACCCCACAAAACGCATACACCATCGGGTTTGATTACCGTTCTCCCAAATTCTGGTTCGTGAATGTGAACTTCAACTATTTCGACGAGATGTATCTCGATTTCAACCCGATCAGAAGAACAGAGTCAGCTGTAAATGGAGTGGAACCAGCCACACAATTATCGAATCAGATCTTGAATCAGATTGAGTTGGATGCTCAATACACTGTTGATGTTTTTGCAGGCTATTCTTGGTTGATGAGCAGAAAATACAAGAGTCTGAAAAAGAACACATACTTAGTTTTCAATGTTGGAATCAATAATCTCCTGAACAACGAAAACATCGTTTCAGGCGGCTTCGAACAACTTCGTTTCGATGTTGGAGAGAAGGATGTAAATAAATTTCCTGACAGAAGATTTTACGCTTACGGACTTAACTTCTTCGCCAGTGTAGGACTTCGTTTTTAACCATTAAAACCATTTTTCATTATATGAAACCATTCACTAAAACCAACCCAGCTGTATTGTGCATGATGATGTTTGTATTAACTATTACATCATGTATAAAGAATTTTGATGCACCTCCCGGACCAGGGGAAGTGAACATTGTGGCGAATACCAGCATCAATGCACTGAAAACCTATCACACCATCCCTGGAACGTTTGATGAGATTACAGAAGACGTGATCATATCCGGAGTGATTACCGCCAATGATAAAACAGGCAATTTTTACAAACAACTCTTTATTCAGGATACTTCAGGAGCGATGCAAATCCTGGTTGACGCTTACAGTCTTTACGCTTCTTACCCTGTAGGAAGAAAAGTATATGTAAAGTGTAAAGGATTGACGCTTTCTGATTCATATGGTAACATGGTTCTCGGTATTAAAGCCATCATCAATGGGTCTCCTTCTATGGAGGGTATTCCTGCTGCGATGGTAACCAAAAACTTGATCGGAAGTACATTGAATAATCCTGTTGAACCATTGACGATTACGGCTTCAGATCTTGGTACGACCATGAACAACCGCTACATCAACGCGTTGGTCAAATTGGAAAATTATGAGTTCGTAACTGGAGATACCGGCAAGATTTATTCAGATACTTCATCTTATAAAAGCACAACCAACAGACTGGTTTCTACAGGATGTGGAAGTACGTTAACCTTGACCGTTAGAACCAGTGGCTATGCGAATTTCGCAGGCGTAAAATTGCCATCTGGAAATGGCAGTCTTACAGCTATTTACACGATTTATAAGTCATCGCCAACCAGTGCGACTACGACCAAACAAATGATCATTCGTGAGCCTGGTGATGTTCAATTTGATAATTCTCGTTGTGGTGCACCTCCTGTTGGAACCATTGTATTGTTGAACGAAGATTTCGAAACACAAACAGCCAACACCACATTCCCTTATGTCCCTGTCACCATCGCAGGATGGAACAACATTTCAGAAATCGGTACCAGAACTTTCGATGCCCGTATTTTCAGCAATAACAAATATGCTTATATGAGTGCTTTCGGAACCAACAACGGCGCGGTAAAAACATGGCTTGTAACAAAAGGAATAAACTTAAATAATACAACATCAGAGACATTGAACTTCGAGACGAAACAAGATTTCTACATGAGCTCAACCAATGGTTCAGGATTCCCTGTTCCTTCGGATCTTAAAATTCTTATCTCTACCAATTACACAGGCACAGGCAATCCATGGGCAGCAGGCGTAAACTGGACAGATATCACCAGTTCTGCAACCCTGTCTCCAGGAAGCACGACTTCAAATTATCCTTCAAGCTATACGCCTTCAGGAACGATAGATTTGAGCACCTACAGCGGAACAGTTTACATTGCTTTCAGATATGAAGGAACTGATGCGGCTTCAACAACGACAGTTGCAGGAGACAAAACATCTGCATGGGAAATCGACAATATTCGTGTTTGGGGCAGATAATAAAAGGGTTTAGATTTTCATAAGAATGCCGATGGCATTAAAAAAAAATGTATGTCAAGAAATTCATTTTCAATGTTGGTAAGATCAGCGATTACGATCCTGGTTATGATGATATGGTTCGTTAATCCAACCAATGCTCAAATAAGCATGAGCGCATCCGGAAGTCATACTCAGAATTTTGACGCATTGATCAGCACGGGTACAGGAACTTGGACAAGCAATTCCACAATACCAGGTTGGTTCTCGCAGCGTACTGGAACAGGAACAACAATTACCGCAGGTACAGGATCATCAAATGCCGGTTCTTTGAGTAGTTTTGGAGCTACAGGAAGTACGGAGCGTGCACTGGGAACCGTTGGTTCAGGAAATGCAGCCATAGGAAACATGGCACATGGTGTACTTTTACGTAATACATCCGGAAATACCATTACCGACATCAAAGTAAGCTATACGCTTGAACAATGGAGATCTGGCGGTGCAACATCATTGACCCAATTGATACATGGATATTACAAAACCAGCTCAACTCCGATTGACACCCTTCATCCTCCAGACACTAGCTATTCTACCACACTCATCAACAACAATGCTGTTTACGGATGGACACAAATTCCTGGACTTACGCTCGGGAGTTTGGTTAATGCAACTGCAGCAGCCGCATTGGATGGTAATCTGGCTGCAAACAGAACAGGTGTTGTGGATGTAGCTCTCCCAGGGTTAAGCTTGGCCAACAATGAATTTATCATGATCAAATGGGACGATTCCAATCACGTTCAGTCTGATCATGGCTTGGCATTGGACGATGTGACCATCACATGGACAGTAAGTTCTGTGGCTCCACAGCTAACCGTAACGTCACCTACCGCTTTTGGTAACGTGTGTTCCGGTACTACTGCCGGTCCGAATTCCTTCAACATCTCCGGAGTAGGGCTGAACAATACTGCTATATCTGTTGGACCACTAACAGGATATGCTTTTTCAACATCTGCAGCAGGTCCGTTTACTTCTACTTTATCCATCAATCAAACTGGAGGCACCTTGTCTGTAACCCCGGTTTATGTAACATTTACACCAACTGCCGCTCAGTCATATGACGGATCAATTCCTGTTTCCGGTGGAGGGGCACCATCAACAACGGTAGCTGCCAGTGGTACAGGTTTGGCTTCAACCACGCCCACATTCAATCCGATTTCTGCGATTTGCAGCGGCGGAAGCTTCACTTTGCCTACTACCTCCACCAATGCAATTACAGGAACCTGGTCTCCTGCGATCAACAACACCACCACAACCACTTATACATTCACACCTAATACAGGTGTTTGCGCCACAACCGCACAACTTACTGTGGTTGTGAATCAACCTACAGTTCCAACCTTTACTCAAGTGTCTGCTATTTGCAGCGGAGGAACATTCACTTTACCAACCACTTCTAACAATAGTATTACAGGTACCTGGAGCCCAGTAATCAACAACACTACCACAACCACTTATACTTTTACACCAAGTGCCGGACAATGTGCTACAACAGCTTCTATGACGGTCACTGTAAATCAACCCGGTGTGGCTGCTCAGGTTGGACCTGATACTACCATATGCAATGGAGGAACAGTAAACTTCCCAACGACATCATTGAATGGCATTACCGGAACATGGAGCCCTGCTTTCAATAATGCGGTAACCACTACATATACTTTCACTCCTAATGTCGGTCAGTGTGCTCAGCCAGGTGTCAGAAGGGTCACTGTAAATCCGGTTGTTACAACCCAATTTGCTACCATCGCTCCGATTTGCAGTGGAGGTACTTTCACGTTGTCAACCACATCAACCAATGGTATTACTGGAACATGGAGTCCAGCTATTAACAACACTGCGACCACAACCTATACTTTCACACCAGCAGCAGGACAATGTGCAACAACAGTCAGTCTGACTGTTACTGTTAACCCAGTGGTAACACCAACTTTCTCTACCATCGCTCCGATTTGCAGTGGAGGTAGTTTCACCTTGCCAACCACATCAAACAATGGGGTTTCCGGAACATGGAGTCCGGCTATTAACAACACTGCGACCACAACGTATACCTTCACACCGGCTGCCGGACAATGTGCAAACACTGCAACAGTAACGGTGACAGTAAATCCTGTGGTAACGCCAACGTTTGCCACCATCGCTCCGATTTGCAGTGGAGGAAGTTTGACTTTACCATCCACATCAACAAACGGTGTTACAGGTACGTGGAGCCCGGCCATCAACAATACGGCCACAACTACTTACACTTTCACACCAGCAGCAGGACAATGTGCCAACACAGCTACATTGACCGTAACGGTAAATCCTTCAACAACACCTCAATTCGACCAAGTGGCGCCTGTTTGTGTCGGAGCCAGTTTTACACTGCCTTCCACTTCAAACAATGGTGTTTCAGGTACATGGTCACCAGCCATAAATAATCAGACTACAACCACTTATACATTCACACCATCTGCAGGAAATTGTGCAACAACCGCTACCATGACGGTAGAAGTTTTAGCTAACACAGCAGCAGTAACAACAGGAGACAGCAGTCAGATTCTTACGAATTCTGCAGTTCTTGCCGGACAGATTACCTCTGTCGGATGTGGAAATGTTTCTGAATATGGAATCATTTACAGTGGCATCAGCGGATTCACCCCAGCATTTGGAACCAAAGTTCCAGCTAGCAATCTTTCAGCTGGAAACTTCTCTTCAAATCTCAGCGGACTCGTGCAAAATACAGCGTACTACTACAAGGCATATGTAATCACTGCAGGAGGCACCGCTTATGGTGAGGAAAAGTTTTTTGCCACTTCAGCCATCCCAACCGGACTGACGATCTATGGCAATCCTTCTTACCGTGGAACGGAAGTACACTACAGCGTGAGTGGAATCAAACCAGGACATTATGCCCTCAGACTGATCAACAGTGCAGGACAATTGGTATTCCAGAAAGACATGATTGTGCAAGTCAATTTTGTTGACGACCGCTTTGTTTTCCCGGCTAAGCTGCCTATTGGATTGTACGTGTTACAATTGGTGAATCCTGAATTCAAGATTCAGAAGCCGATGTATGTGAAGTAATTCATTCCCGAAATTGTAATTTTTTCAAAGACGCTGACAACAGCGTCTTTTTTTGTGTCAAGCTGTCAGAATAACCAAGCTTGGTATTGATTTTGATTTTTAAAGAAAAAAACACGATTATGCAAAAAGGAAGTATACGCGTACAAACGGAGAACATTTTTCCGATCATTAAAAAATTCCTCTACAGTGAACATGATATTTTCATCAGGGAATTGGTGAGCAATGCTGTTGACGCCTCTCAGAAACTCAAGACCTTGTCGTCCATCGGAGAGATGAAAGGGGAGATCGGTGAATTAAGAATAGACATCAGCATCGACAAGGATAAAAAGACCCTCACCATTGCAGACCGAGGAATCGGCATGAGTGCTGAAGAGGTTGACAAATACCTGAACCAGGTCGCATTCAGCGGTGCGGAAGAATTTTTGGAAAAATACAAAGGACAAAACGAAGCCAACATCATCGGTCATTTCGGTTTGGGCTTTTACAGCTCGTTCATGGTCAGCAGCAAAGTGGAAGTGGTCAGCCAAAGTTTTCGAGAAAACACACCCGCTGTTCGTTGGGAATGCGACGGAAGTCCGGAATATATTTTGGAAGAGTCTGTTCGTGATGGCAGAGGTACTTCGATCATCATGCATTTGAATGATGAGAGTCTGGAATTCTTAGAGTCATCCAGAATCAGTACCGTACTGGAAAAGTTCTGCAAGTTTTTGCCTGTGCCTATCTTTTTTGAAGACAAGCAGATCAACAATCCAATGCCTGCGTGGACTAAAAAGCCATCGGAACTGACCACAGAGGATTATCAGCAATTTTATAAAGAGCTCTATCCATTCAGTGAACCACCGTTGTTCTGGATTCACCTGAATGTGGATTATCCGTTCAACCTTACGGGTATCCTGTATTTCCCAAAAATCAAACAGAGCTATGAGATCCAGAAAGACAAAATACAGTTATACTCCAACCAGGTTTTTGTAACAGATGAAGTAAAGGATATTGTCCCTGAGTTTTTGATGTTGCTTCATGGAGTGATCGACAGTCCGGATATTCCTTTGAATGTGAGCAGAAGTTATTTGCAAGGAGATCCCAATGTGAAAAAAATCAATGCGCACATCACCAAAAAGGTTGCTGACAAGCTGGAAGAGATTTTCGGGCAGGACAGAAAATCATTTGAAGAGAAATGGGAGAGTCTTGGATTGTTTGTGAAATATGGGATGATGACCGACGACAAGTTTTTGGATAAAGCAGGGAAGTTTTTTGTGATGGAAGATACGGATGGAAAGTTTCATACACTCGAAGAGTACAAGATGGCTACGGAGACGTTGCAAAAAAACAAAGACGGCAAATATGTGGTATTGTACACCACCCAGCCAGTTCAGCAGGATGCTTTCATTCGTCAGGCACGCGAAAAGGGGTATGTGGTGATCAAGATGGAAACGCTGGTGGACGCGGCATTCATCAACAACATGGAAATGAAATGGAGTGACATCAGTTTTGTGAGGGTGGATTCTGATATTACAGATAATTTGATCGACAAACAGGAACACTCCGATAGTGTGCTGACTCAGGAAGAGACAGAGAAAGTAAAAACGTTGTTTGATAAGCAGGTGGAAGGCATTCATTTGCAGGTGGAAGTAAAAGGATTGAGTCCTAACGCCATACCGGTAACGGCTACACGCCCAGAGTTGATGAGAAGGATGAAAGACATGGCATCGGTAGGAGGGGGAATGGCTTCGTTTTACGCCAATATGCCTGACGAAGTGAGCCTGACCATTAATGGAAATCATAGTTTGATCAAATCTATCTTGGAAGAACAGAATGTGGATCGTCAGGAAAAACTGGTAAAAAACCTTTCTGACCTTGCATTGCTTTCACAGGGATTGTTGAAAGGGAATCAATTGACAGATTTCATCAACAGGAGTGTTG
The DNA here is from genome assembly GCA_030831725.1 of Ferruginibacter sp. Lineage (GTDB taxonomy): Bacteria > Bacteroidota > Bacteroidia > Chitinophagales > Chitinophagaceae > Ferruginibacter. The sequence continues at coordinate 13,292 of JAURKN010000142.1, read as the reverse complement.
ACATGATGTCGTGATACTTTAAGCTTTACGAAAGATAAGCCGCACATATCGTGCGGTTTTTTTATGCTGAATATCTGAAATCGAGCACCATCAATTGCAGGGAGACTCTGCCGTTCCATTCGTTTTCTTCAAGGGTGTAAACAATGTCGATCGGTTTCTTCTCCAGCAGCATATCAAACTTATCTGCCATATTGAAACCAATTCCGGAGAGATAAGAATTGTTTTGGTTGAGTTCAAACTTGATGTGTTGCTCTTTAAGCAATCTCGAGTTTCCGTTATTGACCACGTTTTTCGATAGAAAAACAGGCTTCATGTTATCGGGTCCGAAAGGCTCCATCTGTTCAATCATTCTGAACAAAGGGAATCTGATGTTATTAAAATCAATTTCGGCATCAATTTCGATTTCGGGACATAAAGAATTCGGAGTTATGGACTCTGCGACAGATTTTTCAAAATCAGATTTGAAGGCATCAACTTTTTCTGGCAACATGGAAAGTCCTGCCGCTGCGAAATGTCCGCCAAATGTGACTAGATGCTCTTTACAGGCATAGATGGCTTCATATACGTTGAATCCCCTTACGCTTCTGGCACTACCTGTGACCAACCCTTCACTGAGGGTGAGTACAATGGTTGGTTTGTAATGAGATTCAATCACTCTTGATGCGACAATACCGACGACTCCTTTGTGCCAATGCGGCTGATACAGAACGGTTGATTTGGAATGAAGATAATTTGAATCGTTTGCTATGATTTCGAGGGCTTCACGGGTGATGGAACTGTCGGTTTCTCTTCTGTCGGAATTATCCGATTGCAACATGTCCGCCAGTTCTTTGGCTTTTTCTGTGTTTTTCTCCATGAACAGCAAAACCGCTTTTCTTGCATCGTCCATTCGTCCGGCTGCGTTCACCCGTGGTGCGATCATGAAGACCACGTTGGTGATGGTCAGCTTTTTTTTACTGCCGCTTGTTTCCAGAATCGCTTTGATCCCTACGGAGGGGTTATCATTGATTTTTTTCAAACCATGATAGGCAAGGATTCTGTTCTCACCGACTATTGGCACGATATCGGCGGCGATGGCAACCGCAACAAGATCGATGTATTGCAAAAATGATTCAGGTTCGAGACAAAGGCACTCTGCCAGGGCAGACATGAGTTTGAATCCAACCCCACAGCCGCAAAGGTCTTTGAAAGGATAATCGCAATCTGACTGCTTAGGATTCAGAACCGCAACAGCATCGGGTATAACGGTACCGGGTAGATGATGGTCGCAAATGATGAAGTCGATGCCCAGAGACTTGGCCTCATCAATGAGTTCCACGGATTTGATTCCACAATCCAGGCATACTACCAAATTGAATCCATTTTTGTGAGCATACTCAATTCCCAACTTGCTTATGCCATAACCTTCCTTATATCTGTTGGGTATGTATAACTCCAGAAGTTCAGCGGGATGTACCTGGCTTAAAAACTGAAAAAAAGAAGCGACAGAGGTAGTTCCATCCACATCATAATCACCATAGACCAAAATTTTCTCTTTGTTTGAAAAGGCTTGTTGTATTCTGTCGGTGGCCTTTCTCATGTCTTTCATCAACCAAGGAGAATGTAAGTCTGCAAGATCAGGACGAAAAAAATGTTTTGCTTTTTCAAAACTATCTATGCCTCTGTTTATCAGAACGCGACAAAGCGTTTGATCCACTTTCAATTGATCGCGAAGTGCGTTTATTTTTCCTTCATCAGAAGGAAGTATGGTCCATTTTTTTTCCAAGACTAATAATTTCTGTCAGTTGTGTATCTCACCAGCGACTCCAGTTCATCCCGAACATCTGACTTCTGGAAGGAATGCAGAATTTCCAACGCCTTGTCGCGGTATTCAAACATTTTTTCTGCTGCATAATCAATTCCTCCTGTGTTATGTACGAGGTCGATCACAAATGTAACGGAAGCGTCAATTTTGTTTTCATTTTTCAAGATGTAAATCAAACGTTTTCTTGTGGTTTTATCTACGGTCTTGAGTGTGTAAATCAACGGCAGAGTGAGTTTTTTCTCTTTGATGTCATTGCCGGTGGGTTTGCCGACATCTTTTGTGCCATAATCAAACAAATCATCCTTGATTTGAAAAGCGATACCCAGATATTCTCCGAACTCCTGCATTTTTTGTGCGGTTGTTTCATCAGCAGAAGTGGAATATGCGCCAACACTGCATGCAGAAGCGAGCAATGATGCCGTTTTATTTCGAATGATCTCAAAATAAGTCTCTTCATCAATGTTCATGGTCCTGGATTTTTCCAATTGCAACAATTCACCTTCACTCATTTTTTTTACAGCATCGGAAAGAATATGCAAATGTTTGAAATCTTCATTGGATGTTGAAAGTAGGAGTCCTTTAGAAAGCAAATAGTCTCCAACAAGAACAGCTATTTTGTTTTTCCATATTGCGTTGATAGAGAAAAAACCTCGTCTTTCCATCGATTCATCAACCACATCATCATGAACAAGGGTGGCAGTATGCAATAATTCGACCAAAGAAGCGGCTCTGTATGTGCTTTCATTCACGGATCCATGTAGTTTGGCGCATAGAAATACAAACATCGGCCTGATCTGCTTGCCCTTTCTTTTGATGATATACTGCATGATCCGATCCAGCAAAGGAGTATTGCTCTTAGAAGCTTCCGCAAATTTGGATTCAAAAGTCAGAAGCTCTTCCTTTATGGTTTTTGGCGTGAATTTCATTAAGGACGGCAAGTTACACCTAGACGATGGGGATTCAAATTTTTAATTTTTTATGATTTCCCCTTTTTTATGGGCGTTTTGTACAAAAATCAATGCTTTTTTCAGAGAGTTGTCTGTAAATAACCTAAAAAACACGTATTTTTTTTGGTGGTATTTGGATTCTTGAATACTTTTGCTACAACTCTAGTTATACATTAGAAAAAATATTAACCAATTAAGTTATGCAAATTAAAAAGTACGCGTTGTCATTGGCTCTCTTCTTTTTCGCTGCCGGTGCTGCGTTTGCACAGAAATCAACAGACGTTTATGACGTTTATGATTCAGCCGTAATCACCAAGAAAGGCATGCCTCAACAAAATGAATTCTGGAACAATACGTATAAGTTCCCATCCAAGCCACGCAACATGTGGGAGGTTGGTGTTTCAGGAGGTTTGTTCAGCGTTTCCGGTGACGTGCCAAGTCAGCTTGGAACTTTCGGATTTGCAGCACACGCAAGAAAAGCGTTAGGTCATGTTTTCTCTTTGAGACTGCAATATCTTTATGGTACTGCAAAAGGTCTGAACTGGAAAGCAGCTGGTAACTTTGCCAACAACGATGCACTCAGAGACATCTACAGTGCTCCTATCCGTTCTAGCAATGGTAGCCTTACAACAACCATTCCGGGACAGAGAGCTCAGGTTGTTTACTACAATTACAAGACCAAGTCTCAGGATTTGAGCATTCAGGGATTGATTAACCTGAACAACATCAATTTCTATAAGGAGAAATCCAACTGGGTAATGTATGTTGGTGCCGGTATCGGATTTTCTGCATACGAAACCAAAATCAATGCAAGAAACGAAGCAAGTGGTACCACATATGCTGCTTTGTATGATGATCTTTACAGAAATGTACAGTTGAAATATCAAAACAGAAAGGACATCCGTAGCCGTTTGAAATCAGGTATGGATGATACTTACGAAACTGCAGCTGAAAGCTACGGAGAGCGTAAACCTAAATTAGGCAATCAAACCGTTAACTTCTCTACTTCAATCATTGCCGGTGTTAGCTATCGTTTGAGCAAGAGAATCAATATCTCTCTCGAAGATCGTCACACATTGATTAAAGATGATCTTATGGATGGTCAGCAATGGCAAGAGCATCCAATCGGTGACGGAGTACTCACTCCAGGATGGGATTCTTACAACTACCTTTCTTTGGGTGTTAACTTCAACCTTGGATCTAAATCAATCCAGCCTTTGTGGTGGATCAATCCTTTGGATTATGTATACAGCGAGTTGAACAAGCCAAGACATCAGCAAATTCCAAAACCAGTTTACGAGGATGCCGATGCTGATGGTGTAATTGATCAACTTGACCGTGAGCCTAATACGGCCGCAGGTGCTGCTGTTGACACACATGGTGTGACACGTGATAGCGATGGTGACGGTGTTCCAGATTCACAGGATAAGCAATTGATTACTCCAACCGAGTGTCAACCAGTTGATGCTGATGGTGTTGGAAAATGCCCAGAGCCTGAGTGCTGCAAAAACATGACTGCCGTTAAGCCGGTTGAATGCCCTGCAGATTACCCAAGTTTGTCTTTCAAGCCAAAAACAACCGGAGTCGGTGCAGATATGAAAGCGATGTTGATGAATGTTGCTAACAAATTGAAAGCCAATCCAACTTGTAACATTATGATCAACGGATATCCTGAAGCTTCTAAAGCTGCTCAGGCTGTATGTCAGAAAAGATTGGATGCAGTTAAAATGTATCTGGTGCAGAAAGAAGGTATCTCTGCTGACAGAATCACTACCAATTGCGAAGTTGGTGGCGGAGACAAGGATACAGTTGATATCAAGTCTAACTAATCTTACTAATTATAGTTTACAAAGGCTGTCTGAAAAGACAGCCTTTTTTATTTGTGAAGTGCAATTACAAATTATCAATAAAAAGAACTAGGAATAAATGTCGTCAATGTACACCACAATAAACTCCTTTTTTGTATTAGGCATAGAAAGGAGTAATTGAAGATTCTGCAGATAACTGAATTGGATAGCGTTATCTCTTTGCAAATCACATTTTGATTTGTCATTTAATCAAGAGGAGAACAAAAAATAGTTTTTCAAATCAAAGTGATAGAACATCTTTCATAGTGAACACGCCTTTTTTCAAGTGGATATATTCTGCAGCAAGAACGGCTCCCAAAGCAAATCCTTGTCGGTTATGGGCTGTGTGTTTTATCTCAATGCTGTCGATTTCGGAATCATATTGTACGGTATGTGTTCCTGGGGCAGGATCAATTCTTTTGCTTAGAATTCCCAATTCATTTTCTATTTGAGAAGTTCCCAAGACCCATTTGCTTAATCTTGGGTTGACAGATAAAATATCCTGTGCCAGGTGTATGGCCGTACCACTTGGAGCGTCTTTTTTTTCGGTATGATGTATTTCCTCAATCGAAACATGATATGAGGATTGCTTTGACATGTATTCGGCAAGTATTTTGCTCACTTCAAAAAACAAATTGACCCCAACGCTGAAATTGTTGGCATGGATGAAACTTCCATCCATCTTCTCACACAATTGGAAAATTTCATTCTTTTTTTCGAGCCAACCTGTGCTGCCGCTCACTACTGCTACACCAGCCGACAAACATGCAGAAATATTTTTAAAAGCGGATTCCGGATTGGTGAACTCTATGGCAACATCCGCTTTTTTGATGTTGTCAGTTGTAAAATCATTTAGATTGTCTATACTAATCTTGAGTACAATTTCATGGCCTCTTTCTATGGCAATTGACTCAATAGCTTTTCCCATTTTTCCGTAACCGATCAGCGCGATTTTCATGTTTCAGTGAGATTGTAAAATGAAGAAAATTATTTGATGGGCATTATGAGACTGATGCCTGTAGTATTGGAAAAAGTGGATTGCCCGAGTTTCAGGTTCAATGATAGTTTATCATTCACATCGAAAGTTTTGAGATGGGCATCAACTGCAGCATCCACGACATTCAGTCCCCAGAATAGCAGGAAGAAAACTACGGAGTAATCGACATTTTGTCTGACCTGGTTTCTGAATACCCTGATTCTTTCAGGTTGGTCTTTCACGCTATAGTAGGGCTGTGGAATTAAAATGTCGTTGGAAGGGTCATTGTCTGTTGCGAGGATGTAAGAATTCCTGGCATCTTTATATTGATTCAGGTTTCTAAAAAAAAGATAAGTTGTAGTCCCTAAAGCCGCGTATACGAAAGGGAGTTTCCAAACTTTTTTATTTGTGATTTGACCCCACCCAGGAATGACGGCAGATCGAATGATGGCTTTTTTGGGGCTGTACTTTTTATTGATGACAGTTGATTCCCCCTTTTTTAATGTTGTATCTGAAAAGACTGATTTGACAGAGTCAACCTGAGCAATTGTTGAGTTGCAACAAAAAACAAAACAAACCCAAAAGAAAAACCGCAAAAAGACTTTCATCAGCTTACGTTGATTTTCAGTTTTTCCAGCAAACTGTTCAATTCCTCCAGAGAGTAGTATTCAAACATGATTGAACCGTAACCATTTTTGCTGTGGTTGATTTTTACTTTAGTTCCATATTCGGAAGAGATTTTATCTTCCAGTTTTCTGAAAGCTTCAGGCAATGCGTTTGGCTTCGATGTCTTTTTCCCTTTGTCTGCGGTATAAAGTTTTCTGACAAGCTCTTCTGTTTGTCTTACAGACAATCCTTTTTTCTTGATTTCTGAAAAAATGAAAAGCTGTTTATCTACCGCATCAACGTTGATGATGGCTCTGGCATGTCCCATGGAAAGTTCGCTGTTTCTTACCGCTACTTGAATGTCTGGCGGCAATTTCAGGAGCCTAAGGTAATTCGTTACAGTGGACCTGTCTTTGCCCATTCTCTCGGATAATGCTTCCTGTGTATAGTCAAGATCGTCCATAAGTCTCTTGTAACTCAAAGCGATTTCGATGGCATTTAGATTTTCCCTTTGAAGGTTTTCCAGAAGCGCCAATTCCAAAATGGTGCTATCTGTTGTTTTTCTTACAAAAACAGGTACTTCTTTAAGGCCGGCAATTCTGGATGCTCTGTATCTTCTCTCTCCGGCAATCAGTCTGTATCTTCCGTTGGGGGTAACGGAAACGGTGAGTGGCTGTATGATGCCATGTAACTTAATTGAAGCGGCCAATTCACTAAGGGCTGTTTCGTTGAAATCTTTTCTTGGCTGATCCGGATTCACATCGATCAGGTCAATCGATATCAACGAGGTGGACACATTCTGTTCGATGATGTCGTTCTTCAATCCTCCGGCTGTGTTCTTTAAGTCGGTATCAATATTTTGCAATAAGCTTCTTATTCCTTTACCTAAAGTTTCCGAACCTTTTTTTTGCATGATTTATTACTTTATGAAAGATTGGGATCATTCCATGATCTTATCTTCCTGATTCATTTTTGTGAGATTGTTCTTTTGCAAAATTTCTTTTGCAAGGTGAAGATAGTTTACCGAACCCTTGCTGTCGGCATCATATAATATGACTGGCTTTCCGACGCTGGGGGCTTCACTGAGTTTTGAATTTCTGTGTATGATGCTGTTGAATACCAGATCATCAAAGTGCTTGCGAACCTCGCTTACTACCTGGTTGCTCAGTCGAAGTCTGCTATCATACATGGTCATCAGAATTCCTTCAATTTTGAGATCGGGATTCAACCTGTTTTGTACAATTTTTACCGTGTTCAACAATTTGCCCAAACCTTCGAGGGCGAAGAATTCGGTTTGTACGGGAATCACCACACTGTGTGACGCTGTCAACGCGTTCACAGTTATCAATCCAAGTGATGGAGAACAATCAATTACAATAAAATCGTAGTCGTTCACTATGGGTGCCAACAGATTTTTCATTACCGATTCTCTGTTGGGGTAGTTGATCATCTCAATTTCCGCTCCTACCAAATCCAGGTGGGAAGGAATCAAATCCAAATTAGGAATGATGGTTTTTAAAATCACGTCTTTGGCAGTTGCTTCGTTCACCATGCAATCGTATAGACTCTTGGTTACATTGTGCAAGTCGAAGCCGACTCCGGTAGTGCTGTTTGCCTGTGGATCAGCATCCACGAGCAAGGTTTTATACTCCAATGTCGCCAAACTTGCAGCCAAGTTAATCGCCGTTGTGGTTTTACCAACTCCGCCTTTTTGATTGGCTACTCCTATGATTCTTGCCATATTCCTGAATCTTGAATTAATTTACACAAAAATCGGTTTTTTTTCGTGGATGAAAGGGGAAACTTATCAAGGATTTGGAGATAACAGCACTTTATCCGTGAAATGTCAAAAAACAATTCCAAACAGGAAGTGTTATCATTGAGAATCAATTCATTTATTAACATGATCACCATTATTTCCGCTACAGACAGACCCGGTAGCAATACCCTGAAAATCGCTAAAATCTACAGTGAGATATTGACTGAAAAAAACATATCCCACCATCTGCTTTCTCTGGAAAATATGCCGGGGTTAGACAGAAACGATGCCTTTATCGAAATGGAGTCGACTTACCTCAAACCTGCACAAAAAATCATTTTCATTTCACCGGAGTATAATGGTTCTTTTGCCGGCATTCTGAAACTCATGATCGACAAATCGGACATCGCTGGTTGTTGGCACCATAAAAAAGCACTTTTGACCGGGGTGGCAACGGGAAGGGCAGGTAATTTAAGGGGAATGGAACACCTTTCAGGTACTCTTCTTTACCTTAAAATGCTTGTTCATCACAACAGACTGCCCATAAGCCAGGTTGATAAATTGCTGGATGTTACCGGAAAACTGAAAGATGTAGATACCGAAAAAGTCATCAGACAACAGATAGAAGACTTCATCAATTTTTAATACCCATAATGAAAACACCAATCGGCGCCATTGTTTTTTTATCCATTTTGGTCATGGTGGATCTTTACGTTTTTTATTCCGTTCGTCATTTGACCACTGGAATGACAGAGAAAGGTAAATGGTGGATAAACTCGATTTATTGGCTTGTTTCCATTATCACCATCCTTGCCTTTTTGTTTTTTGTTACAACAGCACGTCCGGATATGAGTCAAAAATTCCGGACCCATTTGTTTGCTTTCATTATCGGTTTGTTTTTAGCCAAGTTGGTTGCGGTGCTCTTTTTTTTATTGGATGATGGAAGAAGAATCATGCAATGGGCCTGGATCAAAGGAAAATCCAGTATTACGAATACGGCTCCATCCGAAGACGCCATATCCCGTTCCACTTTTATGAGCTGGCTGGGCGTTACAGTCGGATTCGGACTTTTTGGTACTTTATTGTACGGGTTTGGCAACAAATACAGGTTTAAAGTCGTCCGCCAAAAATTAAAATTCGACAACCTCCCAAAAGCATTTCATGGTTTAAGGATTTTGCATATCAGCGACATACATTGCGGAAGTTTTTTTGAACAGAAAGCACTTGCTGACGGAGTGAAAATGATTAATGAACAACAGGCTGACATCATCCTTTTCACCGGCGACCTTGTGAATAATCTTGCAGACGAATTGGAACCTCACGCATCTCTTTTCTCCACCCTTAATGCACCATTGGGCGTTTATTCCGTGTTGGGAAATCATGATTATGGTGATTATGTTCGTTGGAATGATGAACTCGAAAAGAAAAAGAATCTGGAAAGACTGATTGAATTACAGAGGTCCATGGGATGGAAACTGCTGTTGAATGAACATGATATCATTGAAAAAGAGGGTCAGCAGATAGCCATCATCGGTATAGAAAATTGGGGAGCGAAAGCAGGATTCAAACAATACGGAAAATTACATGAAGCTTATCCCGGAACACAAGATGTCCCTTTTAAAATTTTGATGAGTCACGATCCAAGTCATTGGAGAGCGCAAGTAAAAAAAGAATACCCCGACATAAACCTTACATTATCGGGTCATACCCATGGCATGCAGTTCGGCGTGGAGGTGCCGGGATTGAAATGGAGTCCGATTCAATACATTTATAAAGAATGGGCCGGATTGTATGAGGAAGATAATATGAAGCTGTATGTCAATCGTGGATTTGGTTTTTTAGGCTATCCGGGAAGAGTAGGTGTTTTGCCGGAGATTACGGTCATTGAATTAACGGGATAAGGGAATTCCTTAACCAATAAAAAAAGAACCACAATCATTTGATGTGGTTCTTTTTTTGCCTTTTAAAAACAAAGAGCTGTCATTGATTTCAATATGGTTTTCTCTCTCTTGGAGCGAAACTTCTTTTTCTCCCCTCATCGCTTGGACGGCGGAATCCACCATCAGCTTCGTTCATACGAATGATCCTATTGTTGTATTTTTTACCATCAATCGATTTGATCATTCTGCCTGCTTCAGCTTTATCTATCTCAAGCCATGTGTTCATTTCGCGCATGTCTATTTTTCCAAGCACATCTTTTTTCAAATTGCTTTCATCAAGAATGAATTGCAGGAAGCTGGCTTTGTAAAAACCATCTTTTGTACCCAAGTTGACGAACAGCCTGGTGTATCCCGAGTCTCTTCTGTTGAAAGATCTGCCCGCTCTGCTTTGATCGTTTCTGGCATTCATAGGTTCGTTCCTTCTTCTGTCCAGAGAAATATTAAGATCATCCGCATTTTCATAATACTTCAGAAAATGATCGAATTCGAGGGCTGCTACACGTTGAAGCACTTCTTCTTTGGTCACATTTTCGAACTTATGCATGAGATCAGGAAGATAGGTTTCATAATCTCCGTGAGAAATGTCTGTATTGATCAATTTATCCATGAAATGGAAAAACTGTCTGCGACAAACTTCTTTTCCGCTAGGGATGTCGGTTTTATGGAATTGAGCATTGATGAGTTTTTCCAGTTGACGGATTTTGTAAGTCTCTTTTACGTGACAGATGGAGATGCAAATTCCGCTTTTACCTGCTCTTGCCGTTCTTCCGCTTCTGTGTGTATATACTTCCATGTCATCAGGAAGTTCATAGTTGATAACGTGAGTGATACCATCAACATCGATACCTCTTGCGGCAACGTCTGTCGCAATCAGCAACTGTAGTGCTTTGCTGCGGAATCTTCCCATAACCTTATCTCTCTGTTGCTGGGTTAGATCACCATGAAGCGCTTCAATCTCATAACCGTTTTTAGAAAGTCTTTCAGATATTTCCTGAGCATCCGCTTTGGTTCTGGTAAAGATGATACCATACATGCCCGGATTGAAATCAATCAATCTTTTCAGTGTTTCATAACGATGATGGGCGGCTGTGATGTAGTATTGATGATCGATGTTCGCGTTTCCGCTGTTCTTTTTTCCTACAGTAATCTCTTTGGGAGATGACATGTAGTTTTTTGAAATGGCACGTACTTCCGGCGGCATGGTAGCACTGAACAACCAGATGCTTTCGCGATTTACGGTATTACTCAGTACAAAATCGATATCGTCTCTGAATCCCATGTTCAGCATTTCATCGGCCTCATCAAGTACGACATATTTTACTTTTTGCAGGTCTATCGCTTTTCTTTCAATTAGGTCGATCAATCTTCCGGGGGTTGCCACTACGATTTGTACGCCTGATTTGAGATTTCTCATCTGCATGGTGATGGATGCACCTCCATATACGGCTTCTGTGTGTATTCCCTTGAGGTGTTTTTTGTACAACTGAAGATCACTTGTGATTTGAAGGCAAAGTTCACGGGTTGGACAAACAACAAGGGCTTGCGGGTAACGTTCTCCGGATTCCATCAGGTGGAGCAAAGGCAAACCGAAAGCGGCTGTTTTTCCTGTTCCGGTCTGTGCGAGTCCGACAAAATCGGTGGTTCCTGAAACAAGGACCGGAATGGCTTGTTCCTGAATAGGGGTAGGTTGTACGAATCCAAGTTCTGCTATGGATTGTAAAATAGGTTCTTTGAGCCCTAAAGCTTCAAAAGTGGACATAATAATAAATTTAGTTGGGATACCGCATTCGCGGTATGATTGTTTCGGCCCAACGGTGACTGATGATCACATGTTCTGCACGGGCCGTTGGGAGAAGAAGAAACTGATTATGAAAAAGATCAGCTGTTTCAACAGCGATATAGCAGGTCATGCAATTCTCAAAATAGTATTGCGCCGCAAAGGTAACAAATGAAATCCAGATTAACCAGTCTTTTACCAATTATGATCATAAGTTCATTGGAATTAACTATATTTTTCTACTTTTACATCATATTAAAACTGCATCCATGAAAAAGACAATCTTAATCGCAACGCTGGTATTTTTTTATTGTACCAACATTCAGGCACAGGGATTTTCTCTTGGCATAAAAGGAGGAGCCGATGTGCTTAAATTATCCGGAAAATCATTTGATGATGAATTCGCATATGGATATCATCTAGGTGGATTTGCGGAAATCAAATTGAACAAGACTTTCGGTATTCAACCCGAGATATATTACAGTTCAACCAGCATGAAGACTTCCAATTCCCTTGATTCCATTTATTCCAATGTAGATGTGAAAAACATCAAACTGGGTTATATCAATATTCCTATTCTTCTGAATTTCAAGCCTAGCAAGAAAATCTGCTTGCAGGTCGGTCCTCGCTATGGCATACTTTCTAACAGCAGTTTAAGTGTCAAGCAAAATGCGGAAAATGCATTCAAATCAGGAGACTTCTCTTTATTGGCTGGTATTCAACTCAATTTTTCCAAAATCAGGGTTTATGGCAGGTATCAGGTTGGTTTGACCGATATTAATGATGCTACGAGTCAGGAAAAATGGAAAAGCCAGACGATACACGTTGGTGTAGGTTTGAAAATATTGTAATCAGGAACGAATAATCTCAATATCTCCATTTTCCTTGATACTGATGATTGCGCTTGGAGAAGCGATGCTTTCATCATCCTGTTTATGGGTAACGATATAATCCACACCATCTCTTACAAGAATGTCGATGTCATTAAAATTCCCCGGTGCCGGGTATCCGGAAATATTGGCAGAGGTGGAAACCAAAGCCTTTCCAAATTGCTGAATCAATGATGAGCAAAACTCATCTTTTACCACTCTTATGGCTATGCTGCCATCGTTATTGATCAAATTGGCTGCAAGATTTTTTGCGTTCGGATATATGACAGTGGTCGGTTTATGTATTCCCTTGATATAGTCATACATTTTAGTGGGGCCAGAATCGGTGTACATCAGTATGTCAGATTCATCCGCCACCAGAATGATCATCGATTTTGAAGCGGATCTTTGTTTCAGTTTGTATATCCTATCGACAGGATTTTCATTCGTAGGGTCACATCCGATACCCCATACCGTGTCGGTTGGATACAGTATCAATCCTCCTTTTTCAAGGACATCAATGCATTTTTCTATGTCGATACTGAATTTCAAAACAGGGCTTTGTATGCGTTCATGATATTTTCCGCTGATTTCTTTGGAGTGAAATTCATCGCGTATTCTTTACCGGTAGCAATCATCATTTTTCTTCTTGATTCATCTGTTTCAAGCTTCATCATGGCATCTGCTATTTCTTTTGCAGAGCGTGGATCCACATAATAGGAATCAGGTCCGCCTGCTTCGGGCAAACAAGATATGGAAGAAGTGAT
>JAURKN010000002.1 GCA_030831725.1 Ferruginibacter sp. | reverse complement strand
GCTCGCCTTTATCATCGGCGTCTTTCCATAACTGATGAATGTGTTTTTGCAATCTTCTGAATGCTTCTTCTTCTGGAATACAGGTGTCTGTAACGCGGTTGTAGTGGTTTTCCAAGAGGTCCCATTCGTCTTGTGGACTCAAATCGCGATAGTTGGGTACGCGCTTGTAGTGGGAGTGTGCTACGAGGTTCATGATGTCTTCTTCCAAATTCGCACCGGTACAGCTAATGATTGCCACTTTATCCTGACGGATCATTTCGGCAAAACTCAATCCCAGCTCTGCGGTACTCATAGCACCTGCGAGCGTAACCATCATTTTTCCTCCTTCCATCAAATGAAGTTCATATCCTTTGGCTGCATCCATGAGCGCTGCAGCGTTGAAATGGCGATAGTGATGTTGGATGTATTGTGATACCGGTCCTTTTTGCATGGTTGAAAGTTTGTCGCAAAATTAGTTTTTTCAAGCCATTTTTTAGCATTTTCCTTGTTCATTGGTCTAGAGACCAACATGAACAATCTTTCGACCAAAAAAGAAAGTCTCCAGACCAAAAAGAACAAACGCCATACCAACATGGCAAAGAGTCGAAAACACTTATATTTGTTTTAAATTCTATTTGATGCCCTCAAATTTTATAACGCTCACCGAAGCACAAGATCTTACGTCCCGTTTTAGAAACGAGTTGGATGATATGCTTACTACTTCATTCGAAGGTTCATTGCCTTATGCTGAAACTTTTGATGCGAGTGCCATAACGGATTTGCTGAATCAGGATGGTTGTACCCAGTTCAGGGCATATTTCGGGATGGATGAAAACAATAAAGTTCGTTTGGTTTTTACAGCAGTAGATGCCCAAGGAGAGGACATTTTGGATGGTTCCAATTCCATCATCGTGGAGAATGGAAAATTATGTCCGGACAATTGTCCTACCAATTTATTATAGTCCATGTACAATCCCTTATCCTATTTTCTTTCTCAACTCATCCTTATTCCTGCCATTATCGGTTGGATTCGTTGGCGAGATCTAAATACAACATACCGTTATTTTGTCCTACATCTCACTGTTGGATATCTTTTTGAGTCAATCCATTTCTGGGCACACAAGCCATTGGCGATGAATCTCATCAATTTCGGTTTCGAATTACCTATGCAGCTATTGTATTTCTTTTTCATTTCAGAATGCATTCAATGGAAGGATAAGAATAAATACAGATTGGCATATACTTGTGTGTATATGTTGATGATTTTTGCCGATCTGATTTTTACCGATTTAAGCCGTTACAGATACAGTTTAAGTATGTTGAGTTTTGAGACATTAAACTTGTTTTTTTCTTTGATGCTGGCACAAAGGATTTTCGATGTTTCATCTAAAAAACAGCACAAGAAAATTCTTTTGATGATTCTGATTCCCAACATCCTCACGCAAATTATATTGGTGCATAAAATAGCATTTTTTTATTTTCATTATGAACCCTCTTGGTATGTTAAATCAGGAATAATCCGCTATTTACTGAATGCGGTAAATACCGTTAGTTATATTATTTTTTCAATTGCTTTATTATGGATACCCAAGAAGGAAGTTTTTTTACAACGTATATCCTGACCACAGTGATTCTATTTGTAGTGGCCATCTATTTCACCTATATTTTGGTCAGACAGCACAAACAGAATTTGCGTTTGGCCAAACAAAAACTCACCTCAGAAATCAAAGCTTCTGAAGCGGAGAGGTCTGCCATTGCCACAGAGTTGCACAACGATATCGCTCCGCATCTTATCGGAATCAAAATGCGTTTGGCCTCCATTGAAGGACTTTCAGATCATCCCCAAGTTGAAGCTTGTAATCATGCCATATCGGAGTGCGTGAAACAGATCAAAAACCTGAGTCGTTCCATATCTCCCATATCCATTTACATGCTCAATTTCAAAGAAGGGATCAGATACTTCATAGAGCAACACGGGTATAATGAAATGATGAACATCGAAATCATTGATGAAACAACAGTTGATCTTGGAAAAGAAGCCAACAATCAAGTGTATCGGATTTTGCAGGAGATTGTTTTGAACACCATAAAACATGCTCAAGCGAAAGACTTGGTGATTGAAATCAGTGAAACAGAAAAAGAATTGCTCATTCGAACCCAAGACAATGGGGTCGGATTTACATTTGCGGATAACAAACGAAAAAAAATGTCTGGCATGGGTTTGTTGAGTATTGAAAACAGGGTAGATTATTTGAATGGTACTTTGATTGTGAATTCGGAAGCCAATAGCGGAGCCCAATACAACATTCGCATACCCAAGTCAATGCTAGGATAATCGTCTTTCATTATTCATGAATAATTCTTGGTATAATTAAAAAAATAAACCCCGCAATTTGCGGGGTTTATGATAAAACAGATCGTTGCGAGGATTAACGAATCGGATTGATTTCTTCAATCAGGTTTTTCGCACCACCCAATTTGTCTACACACCAAAGCACATAACGTACATCCACGCAAATGGTACGGTTCAGGTCTTTGTCGAATTCAATCTTATGGCTTAGCGCTTCGTAGTTGCCATCGAACGCAAGTCCGATTAGATTTCCGTTGCCATCAATAACCGGACTTCCGCTGTTACCACCGGTGATATCGTTGGTCGTGATGAAAGCGACTACCAGATCGTTGCGAACTTTGTCTACATATGGTCCAAAGTCTTTTTTCTTCAGGAGTTCAACTTGTTTTGTTGGCAAATCAAACTCATAATCTCCCTGCTTGTATTTTTCTAAAATTCCTTTCGAAGTGGTAATATAATCGCAGAAAAGTCCGTCGCGAGGTTTGTAGCTTTTCACGTTTCCATAGCTCACCCTCATGCTAAAATTCGCATCTGGATACATTTTTGCAGCAGCAACAGGATCACGCTCCATGATTCCTTTTAGATAAGCTCTGCCCAATTCGTTGTTCTTGTTGTTGAAAGCTGTGAAAAGAGGTGCGTATTTGCTGTTGTAGTTTTTCACAAAAGCGGTAGAGAAATCAAACGCAAGATCTTCCTGCAAGCCTGCAGCAGTTGGGTTCGCTTTGAATGCGCTCCATTTGGCATCATCAAAAATCATGGTACGTGCAAATACATCCGCAGCCCACTTTTTGAAAGTAGTCTCTTCATTAAGATCGCCGTATACTGATAATTTTTCGAAAGCACCTGCAGGGTGTTGAGATTTTTCGATTTCCATATAGAAAGCCCTGGCAACTCCTGCAAGAATGTTTTTGTCGCTGGGTTTATCTTCAGACTTCAAAAATCCGTTACGAGCTTCGTCGGCTGCATCAACCGCTTTTTTTATTTCTTCCGGTGTAACACCTGTCTTGTTCAAAAGGGTTTCAAGGCTCATGAGTCCGGAAGCGAAAGACAACAACGGAGAACCCATGATGCCTTCTCTCAGATATTGGCGGTGTTTCGCATATGGCGTCCAAGCAGCATAATTTTTTTCGTATTCAGCAAAGATGTTTTCATACTCAGGTTTTCCTTTCGCCCATGAGGTGAATTTGTTTTCTATTTCTTGCTTTTTCGCATAGGTGTTGAATTTTGTTAGCTGTTTTGTTTCGCCATCAAAAAACTTCCAATAGTTTGCGATTCCCGCGTAATCGGAAGCAAGTTTCAGTTTAACCGCAGGATCTTTTACCATTTGCTCGTGCATGAACTTCAAGCGCATGTCTCTCAAAGCGACAAGTCCCGGATTTTCAATTTCATTTTTCAGTTTGATGCCATAGCTTGTTTCATAGCGGTTGGTGCTTCCCGGATATCCATAAATCATGGCATAATCACCATCTTTGATGCCTTTGATGCTCACCGGAAGAAAATGCTTCGGCTTCATTGGCACATTGTCTTTGCTGTATTCGGTTGGCTTACCGTCTTTTGATGCATAAACGCGGAAGATGGAAAAATCGCCTGTATGACGAGGCCATTCCCAGTTGTCTGTATCTCCACCGAATTTACCTACACTTTCTGGAGGCGTTCCCACCAAGCGAACATCCTTGTATGTTTTGTATACATACATCAGATATTGATTGTCTTTGAACATGCTGTAGATTCTTCCACTCACTCCGTTTTCCTTATCGGCAACCTTGTCGGTGATGGATTTATATACTTCCTGTAATTTTTTTGTACGATCGGTCCAGGATAGTCCTTTCACGCCCGCTTCAACTTCAGCGGTCACATCAACAATCTTATCTAAAAATTGAACGGTGAGTGAAGTTTTGATCTCCTGGTCTTTGTTGTATGCGTAGAAGCCGTCTCTCAAATAATTATTATCGACGCTGCTAGCTGTTGCTATGGCATCATAACCGCAATGGTGATTGGTGAAAATCAAACCTTGATTGCTCACTATTTCTCCGGTGCAACCCCTGCCGAATATGATGATGGCATCCTTCAAAGAGGATTTGTTTACCGAATAAAGTTGTTCTTTGGTTAGCTTCAACCCTCTTTTCACCATGTTGTTGTACACTTGTTTGCCAAGCAACATGGGAAGCCACATGCCTTCATCGGCACGACTGCTCAAAACGCTGACAAGCATCAGCACAGATAAGATCCATTTTTTCATCTTGAATGTTTTTGATTTGAAATGAAAAAAACCAATGCGGTTTTTCGGTTGGCAAAGTAGTTATTTTTAGCCAAATGTATTTTTCTGATTTGATGAACGGCAATGAGTTTTCCTCAATTCACATTCGTTGTATTTTGAAGGCCTCAAACGATTATTTTTGCTTATCTTAAAGGTTATTAACGACATAGATGGCATTATTTGAATTGAAAATACCAAAAACCATTGCCAAGGCACTGAGCATTCCCGTCAGAGATCCGAGGAGACAGCAGATCAGAGTCTTGAAAAAATTGTTGAAAAAAGCCCGTTTCACTCAGTTTGGTCAGCAATACAGGTTCGATGAGATTCTGTTAAGCCGTCATCCCGGGAAAAAGTTCCAACAATTGGTTCCCACATACGATTACGACAAGATTTTTAGGGAATGGTGGCATAAGACCCTCGAAGGCACACCCGACGTTTGCTGGCCCGGAGTGATTAAGTTTTTTGCATTGAGTAGCGGTACCAGCGAGGCATCAAGCAAATATATCCCCATCACCAAAGAGCTCATCAAAAGCAATACCATAACCAGTGTGAAGCAATTGATGAGTTTGGCCAAATATGAAAATGTTCCCAAAAAAGCGATTGGCAAGGGTTGGCTGATGCTGGGAGGCAGCACACAACTCCAAAAAGGACCTACTTATTTTGCAGGAGATTTGAGCGGCATTCAACAAAAAAACATCCCATTTTGGTTTCAGGGACTCGGACTATATAAACCCGGTAAAAAAATAGCCCGTGAACGCGACTGGTCAAAAAAACTGGAGGAAATCGTGGAACAGGCGCCCAACTGGGATATCGGCTTTATCATCGGTGTTCCGGCTTGGCTTCAGTTATGCATCGAAAAAATCATTGAGAGATATAAGCTCAATCATATCCACGAATTGTGGCCCAACCTTGCTTTCTATGTGCATGGCGGAGTTGCTATGGAACCCTATAAAAAAGGATTCGAAAAACTCATGGGTAAACCCATGACCTATATAGAAACATATCTGGCCAGTGAAGGATTTTTGGCATACCAAAGTCGACAAGGGGCAACCGGAATGCAGCTCGCTTTCAACAACAATATCTTTTTTGAATTCGTACCATTCGACGATAAGAATTTTGACAGCGACGGAAATATCATCGAAAATCCCGAAGTATTCATGATTCATGAAATCGAGGAAAACAGGGATTACGCCATACTCATCAGTACCAATGCGGGAACATGGAGATATGCCATCGGAGATACAGTTCGCCTGGTAGACAAGGAGAAGATGGAAATCATCATTACCGGAAGAACCAAACATTTTCTCAGTCTGGTTGGCGAACATCTAAGCGTGGACAATATGAACAAAGCTATTGAAATGGCTGCTACAGCGTTGAACATATCGATTCCCGAATTTACTGTTGCCGGTATTCCGTCAGGTAATTTCTTCGGTCACCAATGGTATGTGGCTTGTAACGACACGGTTGATGAAAATCGTTTGGCACAGGTGATAGATGAGAAATTGAAAATACTCAACGATGACTACGAAGTGGAGAGAAGACACGCTTTAAAAACAATCGCGGTAAAAGTGTTGAAAGAAAGTACATTTTTAGATTTTATGACGCATAAAGGAAAAGTTGGCGGACAACATAAATTTCCAAGGGTTTTGAAAGGAAAGATCCATGAAGAATGGAAATCATTTCTTCAATCCTGATTCTCCTATCCCACAAACAGATTTACATGACAGACGCCATAGTATCCGGACTTCTATTGGGATTCGCCTTGGTGTTTTCCGTAGGACCTGTGATATTCACCATCATCAAACTCAGGGTGAATTATGGCATCGCCAGTGCATTATATTTTACCTCGGGTGTTTGGCTAAGTGATTTGCTTTTGGTTGTGGCTGCCAATTTTTTTGGAAATTGGTTAGGAGAATTATTTACTTATAAAAGATCGATTGGTACGGCGGGCGGCATTTTTCTGATAGGTTTGGGTTTGTTTTATCTCTTCTTTAAAAAGTATGAAAAACGGAATGAAACACAGGAAATCATTCGTGTAACCGGACGAAAACATACTCGATTGCTGCTTACCGGCTTTTTGATCAATACGCTGAATCCCAGTGTCATTGCGCTTTGGTTGGCGGCATCCACCAATTCCATCACGATGAAATTGCAACATAAGGTGGTATTGTTCACGATTTGCCTTTCCATAAATATAGCCGCAGACATATTGAAAGTGTATCTGGCAGGAAAATTGAAAACCAAACTGAATGAAAAAAACATTACATGGATCAACAGGATTTCAGGATTGTTGTTTGTGGCATTCGGGATGGCATTGTTATATGGATCATGGAAAGGAGAATGATATTTCCCTTTCGTTTTAAAGACAAATCAGACAATTAAAATAATACCATGGCCAATAAAAACGGTGTCGGATTTTGGGGATGGATCAAAAGGATATTTTTCTTTTTGTTGATCAGTCATTTGGTGTACATGCTTTTGTTGAAGTGGATTGATCCTCCTGTTACCATTACCCAGATTGCGAACATGACCGAAGGTGAGGGCTTGCAGCGTGATTATGTTTCGTATGATGAGATGGGAGAGAATATAAAACTCGCGGTCATCTCATCAGAAGATCAGTTATTTCCGGAGCACAACGGCTTCGATATCAAATCGATAAAGAAAGCGATGGAGTTCAACGAGAAACATCCGAACCGAGTGAGGGGAGCAAGTACCATCAGCCAACAAACGGCAAAAAATGTTTTCCTTTGGCAGCATGGCGGCTTTTTTAGAAAAGGACTGGAAGTATATTTCACTTTTTTGATAGAAACGGTATGGGGTAAACGAAGAATACTTGAAACCTATCTGAATGTGGCCGAAATGGGTCCGGGTATTTTTGGTGTTCAAGCGGCATCAAAAGCATATTTTGGAAAAGACGCATCAAAACTCACCCGCAAGGAAGCCGCTATGATTGCAGCATGCTTGCCGAATCCGAAAAAATATTCTGTAAAACCAGCATCCCGCTATGTGAACAGAAGATCCGGAAAAATAATGACCCAGATGAATAATCTGGAAGCTGACCCAGACATCCAGCAATTATTGAAAGACTGATCTTATTTTCTTTTCTGCCAATGCAAGGCGCTCGGGACCCTGCCCTGTGATTTCAAACCACGGTTTGGGTTGTTGTTGTAACGCATCCAGATAATGATGATAGATGAATTCTCTTTGATGGGGCTCCGGATGTTCGCGAAGTTCATCAAACTCCCAGGCTATGTCGGGTTTGCAAAGCAGATGCAGATCGTAAGAATCCTGCGCCAAATGATCCAAAATAAAAGACTCGCAAGAACCGAAGGCCAACTCGGACCAAATCTTCAGCACGTAAAGGTCGGTGTCAAAAAACACGAAAGAGATTTTATTTGAATCGATATTTTTCTTTCTTACTGATTCTACCGCTTCTCTTTCCATAGCAATCTGTCGTTTCGCAATTTCCAACAGATCTTTTTGCGAATAGGCTTTTCCGTTATGATTGAGGTGGATTCTGGCATATTCTTCCACCAATCCCGATCCGAAAATTTCATGCAAATCATTAGCCAAGGTGGTTTTTCCACTTGATTCGGGTCCTGTGACCGAAACACGTATGATATTATCAATCGGCATGATTTTCGAATTTTTTATTCCAAGCGACATAGCCTTGCCAGGCGAGAAACAGAAAAACGACATACATCAAACTATAAAGAACAAAGCCCTTGTAGAAGTTGAGTGGAATCGCAATCAGGTTGGAAACGATCCAGGCAAGCCAGTTTTCCGATTTTCTTTTGGCCATCCACCACATGGCTGTTACTGCGGTTGATGAAACAAGCGCGTCCAGAACAGGAGTGTTGCTGTCGGAGAAGGTAGTCAAGGTGAATTGAATCATCAGCCAGGAAACAAGAAAAAAACAGATTCCGATCATCCAGTCTTTTCTGTTACAACGTGAAATAGGAAAAATCGGTTCGGATTTCTTTTTCGCGGACCAGCACCACCAACCGTAAACACTCATGGCTACAAAATACACATTAAGCAAACCATCAGCATACAAAGGAGGAGTGGATACAAATAGGAACAAGTAAACGGCTAGTGCGACACCAATGATTCCTGTAGGATAAACCCAGATATTGTTTTTCTGAGCCAGTCGAACACTGATCAATTGAAAAATCGTACTGGTCCATTCCTGCCAGGATGTGGATTTGGTGTTTTCGACCAATTGGCTGACAAACTGAAATCTATCCATGGCTGGAAAGTTTGGATGAATTATTCTGCTTCTGCGACAACTTCTTTCACTTCGGGTATCATTCTTTTCATCATTCCTTCGATACCTGCTTTGAGTGTGATCATGGATGAGGGACATCCACTGCAACTTCCTTGCAACATGAGGGTCACCGTTCCGTTTTCAAATTGTTTGAACTGTATCGCACCGCCATCCATTTCAACGGCAGGCTTTACATAGTTTTCCAAAAGTTCTTTGATTCTTTTAACCACATCATCGTCGTCGGCACTAATCTCATTGCCTCTTTCCGTTTTCATTTTTTGTACTTCCTCTTCGTTGATCACCGCTTTTCCCTCTTCGAGATATTCTTTGAGGAATTGTTTTACGGTAGGTATCATGTCCTGCCAATCTGCTGTTTCAGCGGTTTTGGTCAGGGTGATGAAGTTGCTGGCTATGAAAACGGCTTTGATGAATGGAAAACTGAAAAGTTCTTGTGCGAGTGGAGATGGTTTCGCACTTGCCTCATCCGGGAAGTCGATGCTTTTTCCTGGATATAGCAATTTATTGGCAACGAATTTCATTGTCTCGGGGTTCGGGGTCATTTCGGTGTAAATACTGATCACCGGATTTCCTGTTTTTATCATACGCTTCGGTTTAGGGTACAAAATTAATGGATAATAGGGTTAACCTGTTTGGATTTGGGATTTAAGATTAGGGATTTCTTATTCATAATAAAGGATTTGAAGAACAGGGTGTTGGAGGCTAAGAAGTTTCAGGGGTTTTGGTAGGTTTAATATCTAACTGCTGGGGTTTAGTAGTTTGAAATCACCAAATTATAAATCCAAAATCTTCAATCATAAATCCAAAATCTTCAATCCCCAAATTATGTTATTTTCGTGCAAATCAATTCAGGACATGGCTCTCGAACATCATTCCAACGCCGATCTACGTATACAGCAACAAGTGGAAAACGCTGCTCAATACGTATTGCCTTTCATCGAAGCAACCAAAACCATTGTACCCGGTATGAAAGTGCTGGAAATTGGTTGTGGCGAAGGCGGTGTTTTAAAACCTTTTGTAGATCGTGGCTGCATTTGTACCGGAGTGGATCTCGATCAGCTCCGTATAGACATTGCCCAAAAAGTATATGCGGAAGACATACACAACAACAAACTCGAATTCATCAATCAAAATGTCTACGATACTGGTTTTGTAAGTCGTTTTAGCGGCTATTTCGATCTTATCGTGTTGAAAGACACCATAGAGCACGTGCCCGGACAAGAGGCATTTATCCCACATCTGAAAAAATTACTTGCGCCATCCGGACAAATTTTCTTTGGTTTCCCACCTTGGCAAATGCCATTCGGTGGACATCAACAGGTTTGCACCAAAAAGTTTTTAAGTGTGCTTCCTTATTATCATCTTTTGCCGATGTTCCTGTTCAAACCGTTTTTAAGACTTTTCGGAGAGAATCCGGTTAAAATAAAAGATTTGATCGAAGTGAAGGAAACCGGTATTTCCATCGAACGTTTTGAGCGCATCGTAAAAAAATCGGGCTTTACGATAAAACATAAAACCCATTTTCTCATCAACCCGATTTACAAATACAAATTCGGATTGAATCCCAGAAAACAATTAGGTCTTATTTCTGCGATACCGGTCTTGAGAAACTTTCTAACAACTTGTGTCTATTACACCATTGGTTGATAAGAACATCATCACTCCATGATTCTCAGTTTGGCATAATTGAGCATGATTTTTTTCTCGCCGTTGATGTCGAACTGTATGGTGGCGATGGGATTGTGTGAGGCGCCTTCCATTTTGGAAATCATACCGAAGCCGAATTTCTGATGTTCCACTCTTTGTCCCTCTTTTAAATCTTTTGCATCGCTGGCTACGAAGTCTGCAGATGGTACATGCTCTTTGGTTTGTGGCCTGGATGTGGGTGTGGTGATGATGGTTCTTGTCGGACTACTCTGACTTTGTCCGCCTCCAAACCCGCCACGCATGCGGTCGTATGCGCTGGATTGATTCCATCCGGATGATCTTGTGTTTTTGGATGAATTTCCTCCGGCATAACTTCTTTCGATATAGTCATCATTGATCTCTTCCAGGAAACGGCTCGGATCATTTTGCTGAAGCTGTCCGAAACGATAGCGTGCATTGGCATAGGTGAGATGTAATTTCTTTTTTGCCCTGGTGATGGCCACATAAAACAAACGTCTTTCTTCTTCCAGTTCTTCCCGTGTGTTTATAGACATGGCACTTGGGAAAAGTGTTTCCTCCAAACCACCCAGAAAAACAACAGGAAATTCAAGTCCCTTGGCGGCATGTATGGTCATTAATTTTACCGCATCTTTTTCTTCCTTATCATCATCGGAATCGGTAAGAAGCACAATCTGTTGAAGATAGGTGCCCAATCCTTTATCACCCACTTCTCCATCCTCCTCATTCATCGGTGTTTCCGTGAATTCTTTGATGGAGTTCAACAATTCTTGTACGTTCTCGTATCTGGCAAGTCCTTCCGTGGTTTTGTCGTTGAACAGTTCCTTCACAATGTTGGTGCTTTTACCGACGATGAAAGCGAGGTCATATGCGTTTTTCTTAGGCATTTCGCTTTGGAACATTTTGATCATCGTCACGAACTCGTCCAAACATTCCAAGGTTGAGCTTTTGAAGCCGTGGAAAGCGGCGTTGGTAAGAACATCCCATACGGAAGCGTTGATTTGATTGGCTATAAGTACCAATTTGTCGATGGTGGTTTTGCCGATGCCCCGTGCCGGATAATTGATCACTCTTTTCAGCGCTTCTTCATCGCGGGGATTCACAATCAGTCTGAGGTAGGCTATGAAATCCTTAACTTCCTTACGTTGATAAAAGCTCATTCCACCGTAAATCTTGTATACGATACCCATTCTCCGTAGCGCTTCTTCAAAGCTTCGGCTTTGAGCGTTTGTGCGGTATAGTATGGCAAAATCTCGGTTGTAAAAATGATTTCTAAGCTTGAGTTCCTGAATGGTATCTGCAACGATTTTCCCTTCATCGTTATCTGTCATCGTTCTGATGACGCGGATCTTTTCTCCATCTGCGTTTTCGGTGAACAGCTTTTTCTCAAGTTGTCCTTTGTTGTTTCCGATGATTTCGTTGGCAACATTCAGAATGGTTTTCGTGCTTCTGTAATTCTGTTCCAGTTTGACAATCTTGATTTCGTCGTAATCCTTTTCAAATTGGAGGATGTTTTGGATGGTCGCACCTCTGAAGCTGTATATGCTTTGAGCATCGTCTCCCACAACACAAACGTTTTCGTGCATGGCCCCGAGCAGTTTCACAATTTCATATTGAACTACGTTGGTATCCTGATACTCATCGATCATGATGTATCTGAACTTATGTTGGTATTTGTGTAGCGACTCTGGAACAGTTGTCAGCAAACGATACATATGAAACAACAAATCGTCAAAATCCATGGCACCATTTTTGAAACAGCGATCTGAGTAGGCTTTGTAAATCGAAGCGATCATCGGACGGTTCGTTCTTGTATCTTCCTGTTGAAGCATGATGTCGATGGCATATTCCTCAGGACTAACCAAGGCGTTTTTTGCCTGTGAGATTCTGCCAAGTACCGTGCTTGGTTTATAATGTTTGTCGTCGAGGTTTTTTTCTTTGATGATGGTCTTCAGCACAGACTTTGCATCCTCTCCGTCGTAAATCGTAAAGTTTGACGGAAATCCGAGTTTTGGAGCTTCAGCCCTCAGGATTCTGGCAAATACACTGTGAAAGGTGCCGATATAGAGGTTTCTGGCTTCGCTGTTTCCAAGAATTTTTTCTATCCTTTCTTTCATTTCCGCGGCTGCCTTGTTGGTGAAGGTCAGGGCGAGAATATGAAAAGCATCCACACCCGTTGCCATCAGATGTGCGATTCTTGTGGTGATCACTTTGGTTTTACCGCTTCCGGCACCGGCTATGATCATTATGGGGCCATTTTGGTGAAGTACGGCTTCTTTTTGTTGGGGGTTCAATCCATCCAGATACGCATGCATAGTTCAAATTTACGAAGCATGAGTCTGGGTATTTGGATTGTGAAAAAATATTTAACCAAATAGCATAATATGCAACGAATTGAGGCGGATGTGGAAAAACAAGGATTTTGATTATCCGACTATTCCCATATGTGATATTGTTTTTTTTATGTATTTTGTCGCCCAATAAACAGACATGAAGCGCCATTTTTTTTCCAATTCTATCTTATTGCTCAGCGGAATCGCTGCTTTTTTTATTTCTTCATGTGATGATGGGTATTCCAATTACACATCTCAGGGTGGCGGATTGACAACGAGCTATGTCTATCTGTTGGATGGTTCGGTACAGCCCACGTATTTGAAAGTGGCAACCGGTAGCTCAATCACTTTCGTGAACAATTCAGGGCAACCACATACCATCATCTCCGACGACACCACCACCATCAAAACCAATCTTATACTTCCAGCGAAAAGTTTTCTTTTCAAAAAAGACACTTTTGGAATTTTCCCTTACCATTGTGTCGAACATCCCAATGTAACAGGTACTATCGAATTCAGGCCATAAAAAAATCCCGCAATTTGCGGGATTTTTACTTTTTATCTGATGCCTTCCGGTATGCCGAGGTCTCTTTTCAGCATTTGGTCACGGTTTGCCATTTCCCAGCAGGTGTGAAAAATCATTTTGGCTCTTTTTTCAAAAAGGGTCCAATGTATGAGTTTGGTATCATCTGTTGGTTGATGATAATCCGCTTTCAGCATACCGTCGTAAAAAAACAACACTGGTACTCCTTTTCTGGCGAAATTATAATGGTCGCTTCTGTAATAAATACGATTTGGATCTTTGGGATCGTCAAATTTATAATCCAAAGTGAGCTTGGTTGTTTTCGAGTTCACTCTTTCATTGATTTCACTCAATTCGCTGCTGATCTTATCGTGTCCAACCACATACACGTAGCTACCTGTATCTGATTTTTTGCGCTCCGTATCCACCCGTCCGATCATGTCGATGTTTAAGTCTACTGAAGTTTTTTCCAATGGAACAATCGGATGTTCGGAGTAATACTCACTGCCCCAGAGTCCTTTTTCTTCACCGCTGACGGTCATGAATACGATGGATCTTTTTGGACCATTGCCTTCTTTCGCCGCTTTGGCAAAAGCCTCTGCCATCTGAATGACAGATACTGTCCCGCTACCGTCGTCATCCGCACCATTGTAAATTTTTCCATTGCGGACACCGAGATGGTCGTAGTGCGCTGTCACAAAAACGTATTCATCCTTTTTTTCTGTGCCTTCAATCATGCCAGCCACATTGCTTGCCTCGATGATGGTTGAACTTTTTCTGATGACCAATCGGATTTTGGCATATTCTTCCGCCATTAGCTCGTTGAGCATCATGTCTGATTTTGCCGCATCCAGGTAACTATCGTAGTCTTTTCCAAATAGCTTTTGAATCGAGGAAGGCAACATGAAAATGTGAGGAAGGATGTTTTTTTCAGTAAGGTCGGCCGCATAATACATTCCGGTTTTTCTGGATTTCGCGGCTAATCTTTGATTGAATCTATCTGTGCTTCGATCAAGAATGATGGCGCCAACAGCTCCTCTGTTTTGGGCGGCAATAAGTTTCATTTCGAGGGATGCTGAATTTCCTTCAGCCAATTTTTGTCCTTTTCTCATGGGTTCTCCGGAAAAGAAGACAACTACTTTACCATCGACTTTTTTATTGTTGTAATCCGAATAAGCATTGTCGTCTATGCCATAACCGACAAAAATGATATATTCAGCATAAACTTCCGCACTATGATTATCGGTGATGGGAACAAGATAGTCTGTTTCATATTTGAAGTTTTCTTCAAAAATGGACAAGTTCGACTCTTCCATCGAGTCTATGCGTAACGGGTAAAGCTGTTGAAATCCGCTCATACCCGGCAAGGGTCTCAGGCCGATACGGTCAAATTGGCTTTGGATGTACTCGGCGGCCATACGCTGACCCTCCGTTCCGGTTTCACGACCCATCATGCTGTCTGAAGCGATGATATTGAGGTGTTTCTTCAAAGAGGTCGCGGTAACCAAATCGGCATACTTGCCGGCCGTTTTCGACTGAGCCATCAGTCCGACCGAACAAATTAAAAAACTAACGGCAAATAATAAACGCATAAAAGTTGGATTTACTGACAAGAAATTTTATTGACTCTGTTTTGATGACGTCCTCCCTCGAAAGCGGTGTTCATGAAAGTGTCAACCATTGTGATGGCAACTGTCTCAGACACAAATCGTGCAGGAATACATATGATGTTGGCGTCGTTGTGCTGGCGTGCAAGGGCCGACAATTCATCGCCCCAGCAGATAGCAGCTCTGACACCCTGGTGCTTGTTTGCTGTTATCGCTACTCCGTTTGCACTGCCGCAGATCAGGATTCCAAAAGCGGCTTCTTTGGATTCTACCGCTTTAGCTACAGGATGAGCGAAGTCGGGATAATCTACTGATGAGGTGTCGTGTGTGCCCATATCAGAAACATGAAATCCTTGTGCTGAGAGGTGTTTTTTTAACGTTTCCTTGTAGTCGAATCCGGCATGATCCGAACCGATTGCTATGGACTTTTCCAGGTTGAAGACCGACATGTTGTTTTTTATTGATTAAGGGTATATGATGAAGTTTGAATGATATGACCAATCAAAAGGGTTAATCAAATTCAATGATGCAATGTTAATCTCAATTTGTCAACTTTTCAAATCGGTTTTTCATCGTTCAATCATCAATCTTAACTCCATTCTTTTTGTTTTCTTTCATCTTCCTTGTCCACTCTGGATGCGATGATGATGCTTATCTCAAAAAGCAACAAAAGAGGAATGGCCACAATAACCTGACTTGTCCAGTCGGGTGATGGAGTTATGATGGCGGCAAGCAGCAAAATGATTACAAAGGCATATTTCCTGTATTTGCGTAAGAAGGAGCCCGTGATCAATCCGATTTTTGTCAGCACATATGCCAGCACTGGCAGTTCGAATGAAAGTCCGCAACCTAATATGATGTTGTTCAACGAATCAATAAAATCATTGAGCGTAGGCATGTAGACATAAGCTCCGGTTGTACCGAGGGTGAAGTTGGATAAGAAATTGAACGTGAAGGGAGCCAACACAAAATAGCCGAATGAGGCTCCGGTGAAAAAGCAGAGGGATACCCAGAAAATACTGCCTCTCGAGTATCGAAGTTCTTTTGGTGAAAGCGCCGGCTTGATGAAACGCCAGAGTTCCCAGAACAAATAAGGAAAAGTGACAATCAGTCCGCCCACCATTGAAATGGATAATGCAGACATAAAGGGTCCGCTGATGGTGTTGCCTTGAAGTTTCAGATGGATGGGAGGCATACAAAGCACATCTCCGAGTTGTAGTTTTCTGCCCAAATTGCACAGCAGGTCGTAAGTGATGAAGTCTGATTTTGCCGGAGCGAAAACAATATTGTCGAACACCCAATCGATGTTGATGAATATGCCGATGGTTGCCACAAGCCAAAATATCGTCGATCGAACAATATGCCAGCGCAATGCTTCGAGGTGCTCTATGAAGCTCATGTTCGCCTCATCCCCATCGGCATTCCGCTTTTTTAAAAATGAATATGATCTTGTGTTGGCCAATTTTCTTTTTTATCAATTAGTCGTTGTGGTCATTTTCTCCGCATTTTCCGCAAACTGCAATGCTTCGATGAACTCCTGTATTTCCCCATTCATCACCTCATCCAGATTATACACGGTTAGTCCGATTCTGTGGTCAGTCACACGGCCCTGCGGATAATTATAGGTTCTGATTTTCGCACTGCGGTCTCCGGTGCTCACCAAACTTTTTCTTTGTTTCGATATGGCCTCTTCCGCTTTTCTCACTTCCTCGTCATACAACTTGGTCCTGAGCATATCCATCGCTTTCTCTCTGTTGGCGAGCTGTGTTCTTTCTGTTTGACAAACCACCACGATACCGGTGGGTTTATGGGTAAGAAATACTTTTGTTTCCACTTTGTTTACGTTCTGTCCGCCCGCACCACCGCTTCGAGCAGTTTCCATCTTCACGTCACTTTCTTTGAGCTCCACATCCACCTCTTCCGCCTCAGGCATCACGGCTACCGTTGCAGCACTGGTATGAACCCTTCCACTCGCTTCGGTGTCAGGTACTCTTTGAACGCGATGCACGCCACTTTCGAACTTCAAGGTTCCATACACATCATCTCCTGTCACTTCTACCTGAACTTCCTTATATCCGCCAACCGTTCCTTCGCTTTCGCTCAGTATAGCTGTCTTCCAACCTTTCTTTTCGCAATATTTCAGATACATCCTCAACAAGTTCCCAGAAAACAGGGATGCCTCATCTCCGCCAGTGCCTGCACGGATTTCCAAAATGGCATTCTTTTCATCAAATGGGTCTTTTGGAATCAATAAGTTGCGTATCGTCTTTTCGAGCAGCGTTTGTTTCTCTTCCAATCCGGGCAGTTCGATTTTCGCCAATTCACGCATTTCCTCATCGTCGGAGTAAAGCACTTCCTTGTTGAATGCAACATCATCCAACACTTTCACATATTCATTTCTGACATCCACGATTTTTCCAAGACTTCGGTATTCCTTGCTCATCGCACTGAACTTCTTGTTGTCGTTCACGATTTCAGGATTGGTCAGCGCAACACCCAGCTGGTCGAATTTCGCCTTTATCGCATCCAGTTTATCTAACATACTGTAATTTTAATTTTTTCCGGCAGGTTCCATAGCCGGAAACGAATTGCCGTTTCGACAAAGCGTGCAAATTTACTACATCTCATTCAATCCGATTGTACAGAAAAATAACATCAGAACGGATATTCAGCAATGGCGGGTTTTTACCCGACAAAACCGTCCTTATTTTCAACGACAAAGGTGTACTTGTCGATCTGGTGGATCATAATGATGCCGGTGATGATGTTCAACATGTCAAAGAATGGATATGCCCGGGTTTTGTGAACGCGCATTGTCACCTCGAACTTTCCTATTTGAAAGGCCGTATCCCTAAATTGTGCGGACTGAAGGATTTTGTGATGTCTGTGATGGCAAACCGTGAGGAAGAGCAGGAAAAAATAGAGCAGGCGATCATGGATGCCGAATCGGAGATGATTAAAAACGGTATCGTTGCCGTTGGCGATATCTGCAATACAATCCACACGCTTTTTCAGAAAACAAAAAAAAATCTTCATTATCACAGTTTCATCGAACTGAGCGGATTCGTTCCCGGTGCTGCTGAATCTCGTTTTCAAAAAGGCAGGTCGTTCCAAGCTGATTTTACAGAAGCGGGATTATCCGCAACACTTGTTCCCCACGCCCCGTATTCCGTGTCTGAGCCATTGTTCCAAATGATTGGTAAGTTAGATGATAGCGGAACACTCACCATACATAACCAGGAGTCGGAGGAGGAAACTGAATTTTTTCAAAACAAGTCCGGTGCATTTCTCGACTTGTACCAACAGTTAGGCGTCGACATATCATTTTTTCAACCAAAGAAAAACAGCAGTTTACAGCAAACCATTGCTTTTTTCCCATCTGCTCGCAAGCTGATTTTGGTACATAATGTTTTTACCGAGCCAAAAGATATATTTATGGCCGATGCACAATTTTCTGAGCATCCGAATCATTTGTATTATTGCTTATGTCCCAATGCCAACGCATATATAACAGGAGAACAACCGCCAATACAGATGCTGCAGAACTGTCAAGCTCAATTGGTTTTGGGTACAGATTCTCTGGCTTCGAACGAC
Source organism: Ferruginibacter sp. (assembly GCA_030831725.1). Classification (GTDB taxonomy): domain Bacteria; phylum Bacteroidota; class Bacteroidia; order Chitinophagales; family Chitinophagaceae; genus Ferruginibacter. The sequence goes on along the minus strand of JAURKN010000002.1, from coordinate 350 downwards.
GGACTCAGTATCTGGGAGGAAATCAAAACCATCCACAAAAATCATCCGCATATCAAACTAACGGAAATGCTTACATGGGGAACCATCAATGGAGCAAAAGCTTTGAGTATTGAGGATAGATTTGGAAGTTTTGAAAAAGGAAAGACGCCAGGTTTTTTCTTGATTCCCGATTCAGACAGACAATCGATGATCTTTTGATTGTCGGAAATCATACCACATCAACCAAACACCTCATACATGACAGCCAGTGTTTTCATTTGGCCGAATTCAGGCACATGCAGCGCGTAATATTGCATGTATCGCTGAATCAGCATCCTGCGTCTATTTTGATTGAGGTCGAACTCATCCAG
>JAURKN010000141.1 GCA_030831725.1 Ferruginibacter sp. | reverse complement strand
GGAACAATCTACCCGCTCGAATTATCTTTCTGAATTGGAATCCACTTTTGGTACAAACTCAGCTATTTATCAAAAAGCGGTTTCGGATCCATCCACTGATAATTTCAAAAATTATCGTGATGGCAGTTTCGCGCCTAATGATGGCATTCTCAAACGATACAAAAATTACAACAATCCAGACGGAAACTCTCCCATTTCCGATGGAGGACAGTTCTCGAATGCAGCCACACTGTATCCTGATGGAGAAGACCTGAATCGCGACAATACACTCAATGAAATCGAAGAGTATTTCCAGTATATAGTCGACATCAAACCAAAGGATGCTCCTGAAATGATTATTGGAAACAATTTTATTGTTGACAAGAAAGAAGTGGCAGTAGGACTTGTGAACGGCACAACCAGAAATGAGACATGGTACCAATTCCGTATACCCATAGGTAGCTACGATAGAAAAATTGGAAACATCCCCGACTTCAAGTCTATACGTTTCATGAGAATGTACATGACAGGCTTCGAGGACAGTGTTGTCTTGCGTTTCGGACTTTTGCAACTTACCAGAAATATTTGGAGGAAGTTCAAATACCGCATCGACTCAACCGGATTGTATTCCCCGGCAACCAATACGGCCTTCAATGTGGAAGCGGTGAATATCGAAGAGAACGATAAGCGTAATCCATTGCCATACCGAACGCCCAAAGACATTCAACGTGTGCAAACATTGAGCAACAACGGGGTAAACCTTCTTCAGAATGAGCAGGCGATGAGCCTTTCATTCTGCAACCTGCAAACCGGTGATGCGAAAGGGGTTTTCCAAACCTTCCCAAATAGAGATGTCCGTCAGTTCAGAAAACTTTCCATGTATATCCATGCGGAGCAGGCTCAAAATCCGGCCAATACAATCCGTGACAAAGATCTCACAGCTGTCATAAGATTAGGTACGGATTTCGTAAGCAATTATTATGAGATTCGAATACCGCTGACGCTAACACCATTCTCCGCAGGCAGAAACCCGGATACGGATGCCTACAATGATTCTTTGTGGAATCCATCTAATTCGCTTGACGTAGAGCTTGAAATGCTTACCAAAATCAAACAAGCCAGAAATTTGTCATCCACTCCTTTGGGAACCATTTTTAGACAATTGCAAAGCAATGGGCATACGTATTCTGTGATCGGTAATCCGAACCTGGGGGAGGTAAGAGGAATCTTGCTTGGTGTTGAGAATGTAAGCTCACCCGGAGCGTGCGGCCAGATTTGGGTGAACGAACTCCGACTTTCATCCATCAATGAACAAGGCGGTTGGGCTGCTTTGGGCAGAGTGGACGTGAATCTGGCAGACCTTGGAACAGTCTCAATGTCTGCGAATACCCATAGCCGTGGGTTTGGAACACTGGAGCAAAGAGTGGTTGAAAGATACAGAGATGATTTCCTCCAGTTCGACCTTTCTACAACATTGGAGCTTGGTAAATTACTGCCTAAGAACGCAGGTCTCTCTATTCCGGTATATGCAAGTTATTCTCAGACTACGAGCACACCGCAATATGATCCATACGACATGGACATCCAATTGAAAGACAAGCTCAGCACATCACCGAAAGACAAAAGGGATTCCATCAGGAACAATGCCATAGATTTCACTTCCATAAAAACGTTGAATTTCACCAATGTCAGAAAAAACAAGACCAATGGCAAGTCACCCAAAATTTATGACATAGAAAATGTGGATGTGAGTTACTCCTTCATCAAAACAGAAAGCCATAATCCGCTGATTGAATACAATGAGGTCACCCGACATAGGGGAGCCATCGGATACAATTTCGCTCCACAACCAAAGTATGTGGAGCCATTCAAGGGACTATTCAGAAAAGCAAAAACCAAATGGCTTGATTTGATCAGGGAATTCAATTTCGCATATCTGCCTAGCCAGATCAGTCTTCGCGCCGATATCAGCCGACAGTTCGGAGCGATAAGACCCAGAAGTGTTGGGGAAACAAAATATAAGATTCCGGAAACCTACGATAAGTACTTTACCATGCAGCGTGATTATATCATGCGTTGGAATCTTACACGATCCATCAATCTGGATTATACATCTACCAACAATTCCAGAATTGACGAACCAGCAGGTAGACTCGATACGAAAGAAAAAAGAGATACCGTAAGGCAAAACTTCTGGAAGGGTGGAAGAAACACCATTTTCAATCAAACTATCAACGCATCGTATGTGGTTCCTTTGTCTAAACTGCCACTGCTGGATTGGACAACCACAAACATCCGCTATCAGGCTACATACAAGTGGATCGGAGCATCACGTTTGGCTGTCAATCTGGGAAATTTCCTGGAGAATGGACAGCAAAAAGAGGCTACGGTGCAAATGGATTTCAATAAGATCTACCAAAAGTCAAAATGGCTCAGACAACTCGATCAGCCTTCGAATATTGATGACCGTGAAAAATGGAGAAACAGAATCACCAAAGTAAAAGATACCGTCATCACCAAGTCCGGGAAAAAAGTGGTAAAAACAAAACGCATCGTCGACAGAACAGCGATGCCATATGTGGGAACAGGACTTAAGATTTTCGGAAAATTGCTGACTAGTTTGAAACAAGTAAACATCACCGCTTCCGAAAATGCTTCTACACGACTTCCGGGTTATACCGATAGTACAAGATTTTTCGGACAGAATTTCAACAGCATGGCTCCGGGCTTTGATTTTATCATGGGATGGCAGCCGGATACGGCATGGCTCAACAAAAAAGCAGGAGCAGGACTGCTTACGAAAGACAGTACGTTCAATTCACTCACTCAGCAGAACTTCGACCAGCGACTCACATTCAACGCTCAGCTCGAGCCTGTCCGCGACCTCAATATAACCCTTAACCTGAGCAAGTCGTTCACCAAAAACTACAGCGAAACATTCCGTTTCATAGATACATCTTTGAATGGAACCAACCCCACCTTCAAACACCTGAATCCATACGCCGGTGGAAGTTTCGATGTCACTTACGTTGCATTCAAAACATTGTTCGGAAAATTCGATCCGAATCGTGTTTCGGCCACCTTCAAAACTTTTGAAAACAACCGTGTAATTCTCTCGCAAAGACTTGGCAGACAAAATCCATACAGCAACAACCAGGTGAACCCTGATGGTTATTATTACGGTTATGGTAAATATGCCGTGGATGTGTTGATTCCTTCTTTCATTGCTGCATATACCGGTCAGGATCCCAATAGTGTGGCCTTGATAAGTCAAAGCAACAGAAATATCCGTTCTAATCCATTCAAGGCGATTATACCTAAGCCCAATTGGAAAGTAGATTACAACGGCTTGAACAAAATAAAACCTTTGGATAAGATTTTCAATAGCTTCAGCATCTCTCATGGATATACCGGAAACCTCAGCATGAATGGATTCACATCCGCGTTGCTGTATCAGGATATTTCAGGGTATGGATATCCTTCTTTCTACGATACGGGATCCAAGAATTTTATTCCTTATTTCCTGGTTCCTAATGTAAGTATCCAGGAACAATTCTCGCCTCTCATTGGATTGGACATGATGTTTACCAACCAGCTTCAGGCCAAATTCGAATATTCAAAATCCAGACAGTTGAGTTTGAGTTTGAATGATTTCCAATTGAGCGAGGTAAGAAGCACCGAATTTGTAATTGGTGCAGGGTTTAGAAAAAAAGGACTGAAATTGCTTGGTGGAATCAAGCTACCTGCATTCCTGAGTAAATCCAAATCGGGGAAACTGGACAATGAAATCAATTTCAGAATCGATTATCGTGTAAGGGACAACGTTACTGCAAACAGCCGACTGGATCAGGACAATAATTTTGCCACTGCAGGAAGTCGAGAAACTTCCATCAGTCCAACCATAGATTATTTCATCAACAGCAGGGTCAATTTGAAATTGTATTTTGATCAGCGAAGAGTCAAACCATATATATCTTCCAGCGCACCAACCACCAATACCAGAGCCGGTGTGCAAATCAGAATATCCCTCTCGCAATAAGAAAAAGCATATTCATGCAAAAAGGCTGCCTAGGCAGCCTTTTTTGTTTTTAGGGGGAAATCATTTTTTATGAAAATGGAAAGCGCTTGCTTGAGCGGTAGGCATGACGGTCAATTCATTGATGCAAACATGATTCGGTTGCGAAATGGCAAACAAAACAGTTTGAGCGATGTCGTTTCCGGAAAGAGGTGTGAAGCCGTTATATACAGCATCAGCCTTTTCATGGTCGCCTTTATATCTGACCAATGAGAATTCTGTTTCTACAGCACCGGGATGTATGGCCGTAACCTTAATTCCTTTCGACAGAAGATCGATTCTCATGGATTTAGAAAGGGCGTCAAGCGCGGCTTTACTTGCACAATAGGCGTTCCCGTTTTCGTAAATCTCTTTGCCAGCAATCGAGCCGATGTTTACGATATGGGTTTTGTTTTGCAGGAGCAGAGGCATCAGGGCTTTCGTGACATAAATCACTCCCATCACATTCGTTTGCATCATGGTTTCCCAATCCGGAATGGAAGCGTCTGAGAAATTATCTCTTCCCAAAGAAAGTCCCGCATTGTTAATCAACACATCGATTGTCTTCCAATCTTCAGGAATCTCATGAATGGCTTTCTCCACTTCAGATTGATGTTGAACATCGAATGTCAGACAATGAACATCGATATGATATTGTTGATTCAATTCTTTTTGAAGTTCAATGAGCCTATCGTACCGTCTACCGCAAAGAATTAGATTGTATCCCACTTCCGCAAGAGTGTTAGCACAAGCTTTTCCTATTCCGGAAGTAGCGCCGGTGATGAATGCTATTTTTTTCATGTTTGTTAATTGAATTTCAGATGGATTATCTGATCAGGATGATGGTTCCTTTTTTCTGCAGCTTTTTATTGGTATAGTCTGTTCCTTCGGCATACCAAACATAAGTACCTGCTTCCTGCACTTTACCGCCTTTTTTTCCATTCCATCCGTCACCGATGCGTGAGGTCAGGAACATGAGTTGCCCCCATCGATTGTAAATCATGAATTTTTCAACGGATTTCAACCCGAGAGCGATAGGTTTGATGATATCGTTAAGTCCATCACCGTTAGGGCTAAACGCAGCTGGTACGAAGAAGTCGGGAAGCACGGTATAGAAACGTACTTTGATGGTGTCGGTATCGAAGCAACCGATGGAATTGCTTACTCGAACAATGTATTCGATATCTCCCTGTGGATTCGAGACAGGATTTGGAATGTTTGGATTGCTGAGCCATTGGGTAACCGGAGTCCAGAGGTAGTTGGTGCTTCCCGTAGCATTCAACTGTAGCGGTTGTCCGGCAACGACCGCAGTGTCTCTCGGTCCAGCATTCGCGATGATTTTGTCGATGTTTACTCTTACCGTGTCGCTTTCAGGTTTCGGACAGCCGAATGTATCTGTCACAGTCAATATATAGTCTATAAAGACCGCATCTGGTTTTATGGAAACAGGGTTCGGAATATTCGTTGCGGTCAGGTAAGTTGATGGAGTCCAAGTATAAGTGCTTCCTCCAGTTGCGGAGAGAAACGCATCAGTGCCCCAACAAATCAGGGTATCATTTCCTGCATCGGGTATCGGGTAAGGAATGGTTTTGATGATGATGGAATCTTTGTCAAAACAGGATCCGATATTTCCTTGAACATAGTACTTGATGCTGCTTACGAGCGGAGTAGCAATTGGATTTTTTATACCTGGATTATTGAGGTATGTAGTCGGACTCCAGTTGTAAGTAAGCGCATTGCTTAAAAGCGGAATCGGTATGCCATCTGTTCTGCAAATAGTTGTGTCGGTTATGATATTCATACTAACACTGTCGACTACACGCACGATGACGGAATCCCTGTTTCTGCAACCGAAGTTATCAGTGTAATTCACGTAGTAGGTGGTTGTAACATCAGGACTCACCACCGGATTGGGGATGTTTGTGTTTGATATATTGTAGTTGGGAGACCAAGTGTAGGTTCCTGGAATGCTGCTGGTTGCAGAGAGTGATAAGTTATCCACGGAGCAGATGAGTGTGTCGTTGGTGACTGTCAGTACTGGTTTGTCGACTATCTCAACAGATTTTGTAATGGTATCAATACAACCTTTGTCGCTACCTACAATCAATGTCACTTGATATGTTCCCACTTGGTTGTAGGTATATTGAGGGTTCTGTACGATGCTGGTATCTGACGAAAGGGAATTGACACCAAAGTCCCAGCGCCATTCATTTGCGGCTCCGTAGTTGGCTCTGGTCCGGTCGGTAAATTGTACAGGATTCCCTTTGCAAATAGGACTATTTGATGTGAAATCCGGGAAATAACCGGGATAAACCGCAATTCTGGTAAATATGGAATCCGCACAGGATGTTCCTCTGTTCACAACAAATTTCACAGTGTAAATTCCTGCAGCAGAAAAAGTATGCGTAGGTGTTTCTGCGGTGGAAATGTTGTTTGCCCCGGAGGCGGGATCTCCGAAATCCCAATAGAATGTCTGATTCAACGGAGACTGGTTCTGGTTGCTGAACGTGAAAGAAAAGCCATCGCATGTGATGTAGTCCGGATCGAGCTGAGCACTGGCAAAATCACAATCGGCAACGGTGATGATGAAATCTTTTCTGTGTGTTGAAATCAAAACACCTCCGCGATAAGATGAAACACAAACGGCCAGAACGTATTTACCGGAAGCAGGAGCAATTCCGCTTATGATCCCAGTTTGAGGGTTGATGGTTGCGGAAGGTCCTAAAGGCAATCCTCCTGTGAATCCGTTTGCATAATCCAAAGAGCCATATGGCGGTACGCTGGGGGTGATGTTTGCCGCATTTTGAGCGTCGCCACCATTATATGCATCGCACAGGGAATACACCAATTGATCTCCGTCGGGGTCCGTAGCGCTGAAATCTATGATGAATGGTTTATCCTGACAAACGATTGAAATGCCTTCTGTAAATCTTGGGCTATTGTCAGTAAATATGTTTCCGATATTGTTGGTACCTGGAATCACAGTAGCATAGGTTGCGCCAGCACCATTCACACCATTGACGAT
>JAURKN010000140.1 GCA_030831725.1 Ferruginibacter sp. | reverse complement strand
GTACCCGGACAAGGAATCGGATCTTTTTTGAATGAATATTTTTTAATATCGTGTAATGTTGTTGGTAATACTGTCTTCTTTTTTTTATGAAGACCAACTATTTCTGCGGGACCATAAGTAAGCGATTCCTCATTATCGTCTACATTTTTCACAATCGATTTTTCAGGAATGATTTCGTTATCATTTTGTTCGCTCATTTCACCATCTTCCATTACATCTGCTTTCCCACTTTTTATTTTGGATTTTTTTCTGGATGAAATCCGAATCTTTCTTTTTCCACTATTTTCAATCGCTTTTTCTTCATGTGTTGCAGATTCAAATTCAGCATTGGCTGGATCGGAGCCGTTGGCTATCGATACTGATTTGTTGAATCCATTGTTTATTTTGTTTGATGGGCTTTCTATGGATTTTGATGTCGTTTGAATTTCGTTTTCAATTTTATCATTTTCAATGCCTGAAATTACTTTGCTGTTCTGTCCCACTTTTGAAGCAATGGTTTCAAATTTATCATCCTCTTTTTTTACAGTCTTACTATCATTTGATTCGATAAAATATGAACGATAGGTGATCGTTGAAATAGCGATACCTAGAATTAGAAAAACAGCGATTCTGATTCTCCACCAGAAACCTGCTCTTCTTTTTTTATCTTCCTTTTCCTGAATGGCATTCCATACCCGATCAGGTACCGAAGTGTTTAACTCTCCGAGCTTATCTTTTATGAAAGCATCAAATTGATTTTCTTGTTTCATACTGCTATTTTATGCAGATCCATAATTTTTTTTTGCAACATATTTCTTGCTTTTGCCAACTGTGTTCTGCTGGTCACCGGCTGAATACCAAGCATATCTGCGATTTCTTCATGTCGATACCCCTCTATCACATTCAGATTGAAAATCATTCTGTAACCATCCGGCAATTCCCGAATCAGTTTCATGAGGTCTTTTTCGGTGAGTCCTGAATAAGCTGAGGGTTCACATGAATGGTTTTGTTCCAACAGATTAAGATCGGGATGACTTCTTTCCCTGTCATATCGGAGCAAGGTGTATTTTTTCAAAGCCGTATTCACCACAATCCTTTTCATCCATCCTTCAAATGATCCTTCATTTTTAAATTGATAGATCTTTTCGAAAATTTTGATAAAGGAATCCTGGATGATATCTTCCGCATCGGCCTGATTTTTCGCATAGCGGAGGCACACTCCGAACATACGTCCGGAGTAAACGGAATACAGCTGTTTTTGTGCAACAGGGTCCTTTCGTTTACATCCAACAATGAGCTCTTCTGTGGTCAATCGATGCTTTTTTGGAAGAAATCCGGTTTAAAGATACCCCCTACGGTCAAAATGTTGTTTTTCGTCCGAAGAAAAGGGGTATTAAGATACAAACTCAATAGAATGAGAGCAAGATCAATATAGATTTGAGGCGATCAAGGCGGCCAATCTGGCATTGGAATGAATCAATGCGATATTGGCATCCAGACTTTCTCCATCGCTATTTTCAGCAATGTGTTTCAGTAAAAATGGGGTGACTGATTTTCCACTTACCCCCTGTTTTTCTGCATCCGACAACGCATTTTGGATAAATCCTTCAATATGAATCGGATCCACAGCATATTCGGCAGGAATCGGATTGGCGATCAACACCGAACCATTCAGACCCATTTCCCATTTGGCTTTTAGCAATTCGGCAATTTCTTCCGTTTTATCCAAACGCAAAGGACTCTTAAAACCACTTTTGGAAGAATAAAAACTAGGAAATTCATCCTGTCCGAACGTGATAACCGGAATTCCCAGTGTTTCCAGATATTCTAGAGTAAGACCGATATCGAGAATGGATTTTACACCTGCGGATACTACGGCCACATTGGTATTTGCCATTTCGGTAAGGTCAGCCGAAATATCGAACGATTCAGCGGCACCTCTATGAACACCTCCTGTTCCTCCTGTGGCAAAGATTCGGATGCCTGCCATTGAGGCGATGCGCATGGTGGAAGCAACCGTGGTAGCTCCAGGAGATTTTTTTGTAACTACATAGGGCATGTCTCTCAGACTCACTTTCCAAACCTCCTTTTCCTTACCGAAAAATTCCAACTCATCCAGACTAAGCCCTACCTTAAGTTTGCCATTCATGATGGCGATGGTTGCTGGTATAGCACCATGTTTGCGAACTTCAGCTTCTACGGAGCGTGCGGTTTCTACATTTTTCGGCCAGGGCATTCCATGCGAAATGATGGTAGACTCAAGCGCAACTACCGGTTTTTTCTCAATCAGGGCTTGTCTGACTTCATCCTGTATTTGAAGATATTCATTGTTCATCGGGGTATATTTTTTGTATCAGAGAAAGGAAAAGATATTCATTCATGTTGTTTGGTACAGCCCCTTTTTGTTGCAAGGTCGCATGAGCCAAAACATGTCCGGCTTTGATGCATGAATCATCATTCCAGCCTTTATGCCAACCGAAAATCCAACCTGCAAGCGCTGCATCACCTGCCCCAGTGCTGTCTGTCAATCTTGTAGGAATCGCATCTATACGATTTTTTTGATTTTGAGAAATCATTACCGAACCCTGTTCTCCCATGCGAACCCATAATCTACCAACACCATTAAGAATCAGTGCGTCAATTGACTCATCAGCCGAATCATAACGGTCAGCAGTCAACGAAATTAGCTCATCAGAATTGGGTGTTATCATAAAAACCCCATTGAGATTGATTTCTGCGAACTTACGTGCCTTGATCACCGACACCGGTTCCAATATCAAAGGAATATCATGCTTTCTCGAAAATGCACAAAGCCAGGATAGACAAGCCACAGATATGTTCGCATCCGCGACTATGATTTTTGCTGACTTCAACCGAT
>JAURKN010000139.1 GCA_030831725.1 Ferruginibacter sp. | reverse complement strand
GGTAAATCAACAACTTCGGTTACTGGCCAGCCAGACGTGGAAGGTGTATCTTCAAGCAGTTTCAATCTGGGAGGAGTAGGAGTGATGTCAATCAATGTGAATCTGCACTTCTAATCTGATTCTCGTTCATAATTAATGGGCTGTCTGAATGGGCAGCCCATTTTATTTTGACTATTTTAAGGTTACATTTTCGTTGATTGCCGGTAAGGGGCGTTTTCTATCTTAAAATTTAGACCACGGTTTAAACCGTGGTCTAAAGAAAAATGTGTCAGGCAGCAGGCTAGAGATTTTTGTGAGTATGATTGTATCAGGACGAAGTCCTGATGGTTTTGCTGGTCGCCGGTGATCCTTCAGAACACCGGCGCCAAACGCTAGCGTTTTCTATCTTAAAAATTTAGCCCACGGTTTCAACCGTGGGCTAAAGAAAAGTGTGTCAGGAAGCGGGCTATATATTTTTGTAAGTACGATTGTATCAGGACGAAGTCCTGATGGTTTTGCTGGTCACCGGTGATCCTTCAGAACACCGGCGCCAAACGCCAAACGTTCCAACGCCAAACGTGGCGAATCATTTTTACGTTGTGTACTTAGGGACATGCTGTTTTTCTTATTTTTTCGCGCAAATCCTGCAGCGTGGTTCGTAGCTATCTTTTTCGCCCAATAATACTTGCTGATCTTGTTCCACAATTCTATAGCTCACGTGCGCGATATTGCCGCACTGCATACAAATCGCATGTAGCTTGGTCACATAATCGGCTTTTGCCAGTAAATTCGGCATTTGTCCGAATGGTTTGCCCAAATAATCCATGTCTAATCCTGCAACAATGACCCTTAAGCCTCTGCCTGCGAGCTCTTCGCAAACGGCTACGATGTCTTCATCAAAAAACTGCGCCTCATCAATACCAACAACGTCAACCTCGCCTACCAATTCAAGAATGTCTTTTGCGTGGGCGACAGGTGTTGATTCGATGGCATTGGTATCGTGACTGACGATTTTTTTCTTGTCGTATCGGATGTCCATTTGTGGCTTGAAAATGGATACGGGGATGTTCGCAATCCTGACGCGTTTGATTCTGCGGATCAATTCTTCGGTTTTTCCTGAAAACATGCTTCCACAAATCACTTCGATCCATCCGCGGCGTTCGCCTGTTAAACTGGGTTCTATAAACATGATGCGGCAAATGTAAATCAGAGTTTGTAACTTTAATCATCGTAAATGAAAAAAGAGAGCAATTTCATTTTCATTTATAGTGATTACTGATGAAAAAAAGATGATTATGGAAAGGGTGGTGACCCTAAATGAAAGACTGCAGGAACAGGTAAAAAACAATGCCTCAATTGATGAATTGTTGATTACGGTTCAAATGCTCCAATCTGAATTGCAGCATCTTAAAAATCAGGATGAAAGCAACTATCTTTCATCGGGCATCGCTATACATATTCCTCCACAAATAGACGAACTGCATAACAGTACGGAAAACAAATCCACAGTAACATTGGAAGTGGATGAGGAAGAGCTTAAAGCCGAGCTCGAAGCCATTAAGAAGATCGCTGAAGCAAAGAATATATTGAGTTTGAAAAATCGTAGGCCATTTTATTTCGATCCCATAGAGGATACGCCTACACTTTCTCATCAAACTCCAGTTGCTGAAATTCAGGAAAAGAAAGAATCTCCAATTCCTGAGGCTGTTGAAGTTCCTGTAGTTGAGCCACAGCCAACCGAAAAAAATACGAAAAATGCTGAGCTGAATGAGTCTTTGAAAACTGTCAAGAAAGAAGTGAGTGATGTTTTGCAAGACTCACCCATCAAGGATCTTAAAAAGGCGATTGGGATCAATGATCGTTTTCTTTTCATCAACGAGCTTTTTCAGGGCGATGAAAATATGTATGAGAGAAGCATCAAAACCATCAATGGATTTTCTATTTTTCCTGAGGCTGAATATTGGATAAGAAGAGAATTGAAAACTAAATTGGGCTGGGATGATAAAAATGAAATCGTTCGTCAGTTTGATGGATTGGTTAAAAGGCGGTTTCTGTAGATATAGTCCATAATCCGCTCCGTAGCCCCACCATTACTTCTTACATATACTCCGGATATCTCACTAGCCTCTTTCATTTTCTCCGGAAATTCATGCCAGGTTTCCATAATGCTGTTCCATTCATCTGGATTTTTGACAGAAAATGCTCCTCCCATTCTTATCAAATCTTTCGCTTCTCTGAACTTTTGGTAGTTAGGTCCGAAGATTACCGGTTTAGACCAAACGGCAGCTTCCAAAATATTGTGAATGCCCGACTTGTTGAAGCCTCCTCCAATATATGATATGGTCGAAATGGAATAAAGTGTCGACAATAATCCTATCTTATCGACAACCCAAACTTTTATTTTCTTGGGTTCACTTATGTTGTTTTTTTTCCATTCACTGTATCGCTTCGAATGACGAAAGCGTTTTAGGATCTCCTCCACATGAGTATCTCCGATTTCATGAGGCACAATGATCATCTTGTAATCGGAATGGGTTTGATGAAAATGAAGCAGTAAATCCTCATCGTCTTTCCATGTGCTACCCGCAACTATTATTTTCTCTTTTTCATCAACAAATCCAAAATTCTCTGAGGATATCCGATCTGATGCCAGGTGTAAAACCCTGTCGAATCGGGTGTCGCCATTTATAAATATATTTTCCCTAAATCCAATATTGTGAAGGAGTTTTGAGGACTCTTCATCCTGAACAGAAAGGGCTGAAAAAAAATGCAGTTGTTTTCTCCAAAACGAACCATAGGGTTTGAAAAAAGGTTGCGAGGTCCTGAATATGCTTGAAATGAGTAACGTAGGGATTTTTTTATTGTTTAGTGTTTTCAGATAGTGAAACCAGTATTCATATTTCACCCAGATTACCAGCATAGGATTGATGTCGTGTATCAACCTTTCTGCATTTCGCCTGCCATCCATAGGCAAGTATATCACCTTGTCCGCAAAGGCATAATCTTTCCGGACTTCAAATCCGCTTGGTGAAAAGAAACTCAAAACCAGAGGAATGTTTGGGTTTTGTTTTTTAAGGGCTTCTATAACGGGTCTGGCTTGTTCGAATTCACCCAAACTTGCACAGTGCACCCATATTTTTTTTGAGGAGGGATCGATTTTTGGGAAGCGTCTTCTTCCCTTGAGACATAGTTGAGATTTCGGGCTCCACAATGAGGTGATGCTGATGCCAAGACGGTATAAAAACAAAAAAATAGAATATCCGATCAGGTTCAATGTTTTTT
>JAURKN010000138.1 GCA_030831725.1 Ferruginibacter sp. | reverse complement strand
AAGACGATAATTTGATTATTATTGTGTTTATCAGGAAATCAAATAAACATGAGTAAAAAAGTTTTATATACCCTGGAATATCCTATTCGCTGTTCACCTAGCATCCTTTTTGAATTTTTAAGCAGTCCGGCCGCAATGCAGGAGTGGTTCGCCGATAAAGTCGATGAGCGGGACGGTGTGTACAGCTTTTCTTGGAATGGAACAGAAGAAAAAGCCGCATTGGTGGAAAAAGAACAAGATAAGTTCATTCGCTTCCGTTGGAATCATCAGGCAAAAGACGAATATTTTGAATTCGCCATCAACAGGTCAGAAGTAACCAATCAAACCATTTTGATGATCAAGGATTTTGCTGATAAAAAAGACATCAAAGATCAAAGTCAACTTTGGGAATATCAGGTGAAAGACCTTTTCCACAGATTAGGTAGTTAAGAAAAACCCTTTTTTTTGTTCTATTCCCGTTTAGCACCTTCCTTTTTTGTGCAACTATTAGAGAAAACCCTTCCTTCAATATTCCTAACTTTGTAATGTCTTGAGCCTCTCAGCCCTGACCCATTTGGAATATGATTAAAAAACTGGATACCCTCATCCTAAAGTCTTTTTTGGGGCCTTTCATCATCACTTTCTTCATCGCCTTTTTTGTGCTGATGATGCAGAGTCTTTGGAAATATATTGATGATTTGGTAGGAAAAGGACTTGATTTCTGGACCATTAGCCAGTTTCTCTGGTATGCCAGCGCCTCACTCCTCATGCTCGCCATGCCGATTGCGATTCTCATCTCTTCCATCATGACCTTTGGAAATTTGGGTGAAAGTTTTGAATTGGTGGCGATAAAATCATCCGGAATCTCATTGCTCAGGTTCATGCGTCCGCTCATGATGCTGACCATTCTTCTTTGTGGCATAACATTCATTTTCGCCAATTATGTCATCCCTTATGCCAATCTAAAATTCATCACACTATACAGCGACATCTATGTCAAAAAACCGGCGTTCGATCTTAAAGAAGGCGTTTTTTATACCCATATTCCCAATTATGCCATCAAAGTAGGAAAAAAAGAAGCCGATGGAAAAACCATCAGAAATGTGGTGATTTTCGAACAAAGCAATTCTTTACAAGACAATTGCATTGTGGCGGAGAAAGGCATCATGCAATTGAGTCCGGATCAACAATACCTCGAATTCAATTTGGAAAACGGATTTAGATACCAAGAAAAAGGAAATTACAATGAAGCGGAAACCGAGTTCACCAGGATCGGATTTACCTCATTCAAAAAACTATTCGACCTAAGCGTATTGCAAAAGCAACAAACGAATGATAGTTTGTTTCGCAACAATTACAAAATGCTGAGTGCGGGAAAACTCCTGCACAATATAGATTCCATACTGGCACTGGAACAACTTCAGCAGCAAAAGTTAAAAACTGATTTTAAAAGAGTGCTTCGTTATTTGGAACTGCCGGACAGCATGGTGAATTTAAAAAATCAGAGCACTGCTGCCATCCAATATGAACATTTGATTCCAGATAGCATGAGATTGAAAGTAAGACAGCTTGCGCTCAACAAAGTTTCTGAACTGAAGAATATCGTCTTGCAAAATAAAATCGACAATGAGGCCAGAGTGAAAGATGTCCGTTTTCACAAAATGGAATGGCATCGAAAATTCTCGATATCCCTAGCATGTCTGATTTTGTTTTTTATCGGGGCTCCATTGGGTGCTATTATCAGAAAAGGTGGTTTGGGAATGCCCTTGGTGGTTGCGATCATATTCTTTTTGATTTTCCATTTGTTGAACATGTTTGGAGATAAATTTTCCAAAGAAGGCATTTTGGAACCCGCTATCGGAATGTGGCTCGCCATCATCACCCTCACCCCTGTCGGCATTTTCCTCACATACAAGGCGATGAACGATTCAGCACTTTTCAACAAAGAGTTTTACGTTCGCTATTGGAGAAAAATGAAAAACATCAGGTCGATAAAAAACTGACACAATATGGGCATTCACCGCAGAACATTACTAAAAGGTATTGCAGGAACCGGAATCATGAGTATTCTCGCCCCTGTAGGATCATGGGCGAACAGATTCACATCATTTTCATTCAACAATGAAACATCAGGAGATATTTTCAAACAGCAACCGTTGCCTTATGCATATGATGCGCTAGAACCGGCAGTGGATGCACAGACCATGAACATCCATTTTACAAAACACGCTGCCGCATATGTAAAGAACCTGAACGAAGCTTGCATGGCAATCAAATTGGAAAGTAGTGATGGTTCCGATAAATCTCTGATCGCTATTTTGACTGAAATCAGTAAGCATAGCGCCAAAATGCGAAACAATGCAGGTGGACATTACAACCATACCTTTTTCTGGAATTGCATGACACCAGAAAAAGACAAAAACGTCACGGGTAAAGAAACAGCAAAGCTCATAAACGAACAATTCGGAACTATGCAAACCCTACAAGATGAGTTTATGCAAAAAGCGAAATCTGTGTTTGGCAGCGGATGGACCTGGTTGATCCTCGACAAACAAAAAAAACTCAAAATTGTGCAGACGGCCAATCAGGATAATCCATATATGGATGTGATTTCGGAGAACGACAGAGGCATTCCATTATTGGCATTGGATGTTT
>JAURKN010000137.1 GCA_030831725.1 Ferruginibacter sp. | reverse complement strand
GTTTCGAAACAGCTTGAGTATGTTCTCGGCGTTGCCTGAAGACTCAGACTGCTTCCCTGGCATATACTTACATTACCTAAAGGGTTGATGCTACCAAGGCCACAATTGTTGATCAGGATAACATTGCTCGGGTTCGAGGACGTTCTGTTTTGAGACTGTCCAACAAGCGTTGTGAGTGACAAAATGAATGAAAGGGCTGAGAACATAAGGGTTCTCATCTTCGGGGTGAAGTTCATGTGTGTGTTTTTAAAAATTTGTGGTTTTCTTCATGCATCAAAGAGATATAACAATACATCTCATTTCAACATGAATGGAGGGACATGGATTAAAGCCGGTATTTCTGTAGGAATTGGTGTTTTGGGGGCTTATTATGCAAGCAGGTTAGCAACACTGATTACAAAAAACCACGAGCACGAAGGTATGTCAAAATATTGTTATTTCTGTTTCCGTTAACATAGGTCATCTTACTTATCCACAGAAAATAAGAAATGTTAGAAAAACAAACTCAAGTAAAGATCTTTACCATTTTTACTATCCTGTCTTATAAAAAACTGACATTTAAGTCTTTATAATTTCCAAATAACTTCTCCATTTTTCAGTTTTCTTAGTTTCCCCCCGCATTCTATGTTCAAATATCCATTTTGATCGACTTCCCTAATTTTGCAAAGCTGACTCATATCATCAATTATTAACCTAACCTCATCGCCTTTTCTAAAAAGAAAGCGGTTATATCGTGAAAGCGTCCCTTCAGTATCTAGTTTGTTGCCATTCTGAAAAAATTCAAGTATTTCCTTGTGTAAGTCCATTGCCATTGATTTAGGTTCCATCACTTCATCCGTAAGTGTACAAAGTGAAACGGCATGTAAGTCCGGTTCGAAATGCTGCTGATTGACGTTAATTCCTACACCAATTACAGCCCATTTCCATATTTTGCCCTGAAATTTACTCTCAATAAGGATTCCACCTGCCTTTCTGTCATTTATATATATATCATTGGGCCATTTTATTAAGACTGGAGAAGAAGTCATTTTTTGAATAAAATCCCTGACCAATAAAGAAATATCCATATTACAATGAAATTGGTCTTCAAAAAGGGCCTGATTGGGTTCGATTACAACGGACATCAACACATTTGCACCATATTCACTGGTCCATGACTTCCCGAATTGTCCTCTTCCTGCGGTCTGTTCTTCTGTAAACCAGGCTTCACCAGGGCAAGCCAAACCGTCATTAATCCTTCCGATGGCATAATTGTTGGTGCTGTCAACTGAATTTAGGATGTGAAATTGTGCTTTCAATGTGTCAGCTGGTTGAAATGACAAAGAAATAGTACTTTTGAGGAAGGTATACAAATACAGAACCCTTCATATTTAATCCTAAAAATAACATTAAAAACAACCTGTTTGAATAATTTGAATCTTTTGGAAGAAAGGAAAAAAAATCCGACCAGACTAACAAGAAACAGTAAACTCTTCAAAACAATAATCCAGGCCATCCAGGATAAAAAAGGAGACCATATTGTAAGCTTAGATCTCAGAAAAATACCTGAAGCAGTGGCTGATTTTTTCATCATTTGCGAAGCCAGCAATAATAACCAACTTAAAGCCATTGCCGACAACGTGGAAAAAGAGGTGAAAGAGAAATGCAAAGAAAATCCGTACAAACATGAAGGAAGACAAGCTGAGCAGTGGATTTTGATCGACTATGTGGATATCGTAGTTCATGTCATGCTCCCTGAACCCCGAAAATTCTATCATTTGGAAGAATTATGGAGTGATGCTCCTTCCATGGAACATGCTGAACAACAATAATAATATAATCAACGATTTTACCATAGCAAAATGAACCAATCTAACAATAACCCCAATCCCGGCGAAAACAAATCCCCTCTCGGAGAAGACCCCAAGAAAAAAAGTAAATTCAGTATTTATTGGATTTACCTTATTATTTTACTCTCCATCATCGCATATAACCTTTTTAGAAGTGTTGATATTTCCGGTATTGAAATCACATACCCTAATCAATTTCAAACGTTGATGAATCAAGGGGATGTTCAAAAAATAAAGGTCATACGAAATAAAAAAATCGTTCGCATCTACGCTTCGAAAGACAGTGTGAAAAACAAATCGGCTTTTTACAAATCGTTGTTGAATATAAAAGATGACAAGCGATTAGATGCCATTGCGAAATCGACTGAGCCTCAGTTCTATTTCACAATTGCAGAACCTTCCGTTTTCAATGAGGACATGAAAGATTTTTATCAGAAATCAGGATTGAGATCCATAGATATCAGCTATGAAGATGAGGGTGAAGTGTTCAGTCAACTCATCAGCACCTTATTGCCTATCCTGCTTATCGGATTTATTTTTATCATGATGATGCGTAAAGTAGGCGGACCTGGTGGCGGTGGCGGTGGTGGCGGAATTTTCAATATCGGAAAATCCAAAGCAACCTTGTTTGAAAAAGGCACGAGGGTCAATATCAACTTCGGTGATGTGGCCGGTTTGGATGAAGCGAAAGTGGAAGTGATGGAAATTGTTGACTTTCTCAAAAACCCGAAAAAATATACTGCATTAGGAGGAAAGATTCCAAAAGGCGCTTTACTGGTCGGCCCTCCCGGTACCGGTAAAACGCTGCTCGCTAAAGCTGTCGCAGGCGAAGCTCAGGTTCCTTTTTTCAGCTTAAGTGGAAGTGATTTTGTGGAAATGTTTGTTGGTGTCGGAGCCAGTCGTGTGAGAGATCTTTTCAAACAAGCTCGCGAAAAAGCACCCTGTATCATCTTCATCGACGAGATTGACGCTATCGGCCGTGCTCGTGGTAAAAATGTGATGATGAGTAACGATGAAAGAGAAAACACTTTGAACCAACTTCTTGTTGAAATGGATGGTTTCGGAACAGACCTTGGTATCATCATCTTGGCTGCAACCAATCGTCCTGATGTATTGGACAGCGCTTTGCTTCGTCCGGGTCGTTTCGATCGACAAATTTCCATCGACAGACCGGATCTTCATGGTCGTGAAGCCATTTTCAAGGTTCACTTGAAACCCATCAAAACAGCACAAACACTGGACATACATAAACTTGCAGAACAAACACCTGGCTTCGCAGGTGCTGACATCGCCAATGTTTGCAATGAGGCCGCTTTGATCGCAGCCAGAAAAAATAAAGATTCAGTAGACATGTCCGATTTTCAGGACGCGATAGACAGGGTGATAGGAGGATTGGAGAAAAAGAATAAAATCATATCTCCGGAAGAAAAAGAGATAATCGCCTATCATGAAGCAGGACACGCCATTTGTGGTTGGTATCTCGAGCATGCGTATCCGTTATTGAAGGTAACGATTGTTCCCAGAGGTACAGCCGCCCTCGGTTACGCGCAATACACACCCAAGGAACAATACCTATACAATACTGATCAACTTATCGACCAAATTTGTATGACCTTGGGCGGAAGAGCCAGCGAAGAAATTTTCTTTGGAAAAATCAGCACCGGTGCAAGCAATGATCTGCAGCAAATCACAAAGATCGCCTACAGCATGATAACTGTGTATGGTATGAATGAGAAAGTAGGAAACATAAGCTACTATGACCCTGCACAGGAAAACTATTTTACCAAACCTTACAGCGAAGAAACTGGTAAACTTATCGACAACGAAGTAAGAATCCTGATTGATTCAGCATACAACAGAACCAAAGCCCTTTTGACTGAAAAGAAAAATGAAGTTGAAAAACTCGCGAAAGAACTTTTGGTAAAAGAGGTTTTGTTCAAAAATGACTTAGAGGCGCTGATTGGAAAAAGGCCGTTCGAAGAAAAAAAGATTCTGGATGTGCCTGAAACAGAAAGCACCCCATCTTCAGAAACAACAGCCGATTCAACAGAAAACAACGGATCGGACAATCCGGCTTAGGTATACTATGGAATCTACAACTTCCAGAGAAATCATATTGAGTAAAATTCGAAAGGCATTGACCCATTCCACCCCACTGCCTTTTCCGGAAGCTGAAGCAACCGTCGATTTATTCAATAAAAGCCCCGAAGAGGACAATGCAGTACTCTTTGCAGAAAAATTCACTTCTTTACAAGGCAAATTCATTTATTCACCTCATGAGATCTCGCTTCAAGAACAATTACGCGCACTCATTTCCAAAATGGGTTGGGAGAAAATATTTTGCAATGAACCTTTTCTAAAAGAATTACTGCATAATATGGATATTGCCATATCCGAAAATCTCGACCATTGCGATGTTTCATTTTCAGGGTGTGAATTACTTGTCGCCAATACAGGAAGCATAATGATCACCACCGGAAATGGTGACAGAACTACCAGCGTATATGCTCCCATTCATGTGACAATCGCTTTTTCTTCCCAATTGGTTGGAAATTTGGCTGAAGCTTTTTTGATGATCCAAAAAAAGTATGGGAAGAATGTTCCCTCTTTCATGACTGTCGCAAGTGGGCCTAGCAGAACCGCAGATATTGAAAAAACACTGGTCACTGGTGTTCATGGACCCAAAGAAGTATATTGTTTCCTTTTGGAAGACTTCTGATAATTGAAAATAAATACAGAACTTCATCTCTATCAATCAACCATCATTAGATTTGAATCAATCGAAAAAAATATATTTTCTTTCTGATTTTCATCTCGGAGCACCAGATGCCGAATCAAGCCTGATCAGGGAAAAGAAAATCGTCTCTTTCCTCGATCAAATAAAACATCAGACAGAAGCATTGTTCATCTTGGGAGACCTTTTTGATTTTTGGTTCGAATACAAATATGTAGTTCCAAAAGGTTACGTCAGGATTCTCGGTAAACTGGCAGAAATTTCAGACATGGGAATTCCGATACATTTTTTTGTGGGTAATCATGACATGTGGATGAAGGACTATTTTGAAAAAGAATTGAATTTCCACATCTACTTCCATCCGAAAACATTCATGCTGCATGGTAAAAAAATGATGATCGGCCATGGCGATGGTCTTGGTCCTGGTGACCATGGATATAAGTTCCTCAAAAAGATTTTCAGAAACCAGCTCTGTATCAGTTTATTCGGAATGCTTCCACCAAGATTAGGCATAGGAATCGCTAATTACATGAGTAAAAGCAGCAGAGCAAAAACTGGAAACCATGATAAAAATTATCTTGGCGACGACAAAGAATTTCTGGTACAATATTGTAAATCGGTGGTTGAAAAAGAATCATTTGATTATTTCATTTTCGGACATCGTCATCTGCCTCTGGAGAAGAAAATTTCTGAATCATCCACATATGTAAATTTGGGAGACTGGATCGAGTATATGAGTTATGCCTGTTTGGAAGACGGGAAATTGAACCTTCAATATTTTAAAAGTTAAATGTTCAGGTTTTTTTTCATACCGATTTTATTTCTGCATTCGCACTTCATGACATTTGCACAATCCTATTCACCTGAATGGCAAGCAGACTCAGCCAAAATAAACAAATGGATTCCCGGCAAATTCAACCAGTTCAATATAGACGCCATTGGAAATGTTTATGTCATCAATGAAACAGGTCAGATAAAAAAAATAGACTTGAAAGGAGACAGCAGTCAGGTGTATCAGGATGTAAAAAAATGGGGAAGACCAAAATATTTAGATGTTTCGAATCCACTTAAAATAAGGATTTTTTACCCGGATTTTCTTTCAATTATCACCTTGGATCGTTTGCTAAATCCGAGAACCACATTGAATTTGAGAAAAATGAATCATTTCAGGGTGAACGGAATCTGCACGTCATACGACAATAATATTTGGATCTATGATGAGCAACTTTGTCGGATATTGAAAATGGATGAAGAGGGCAACATACGTACAGAATCTGCCGATTTGAGAAACCTGATCGACAAAGCACTTAGTAACGTGCGCATCTTCGATCAAAGTGGCGATGTTTTTTTGTTTGATGAAAACGCCGGATTGTTCATCTTTGATTATTATGGGGCTTTTAAAAAACATATACCTGAAATGGCGGGAATGCAAGGTGGTGTGGATCAAGATATCGCATTCGTGAAAGTTGGAGAAAAAATAAAATTCTTTGACATCCGTAAGGGTCTTATGTCAGAAATATCTGTTGGGGGCATTTTCAAAAACAATGAAGCATTTGTCATACGTTCAGGCACTTTATATCTGTTGAAATCCGACGGTATCTACAAATGCCCTTTAAATAATTGATTCATGAACTGGAGCAATCAAATTTTTCTTGAAAACACCTTAAGCCATTTGTTGGCAGTATCTGTCATAATCATTCTAATCTTCATCTGCCGTAGATGGCTGTCTGTTAAAATTGCTTCATTGTTGTTCATCCCAATTCACGAGAAATGGAAGTCGGTTGACAAAGCTTCCTTCTCTGGTTTGATCATTTCGCCATTGGGCAATTTGCTGATGGTGATGATCAGCTTTTTTGCCATAGAAAATTTGCACTATCCAAAATCTTGGAATATTGAGATAAATGACATCCGTTTGCATGACATACTGATCAGTTTGGATAGATGTGTCATCATTTTTTTTCTGATACGCTTTCTGAATCGATTTATCGATTTCATAGCGTTGGTACTTGATCTCAGTGCCAAACAGAATCACGATAAAAGCGATGACCAGTTGATTGTTTTCTTTCGTGATTTTTTGAAAGCGATATTTTATACCATCGGATTTTTACTTATTCTCAAAGTCGGTTTCCGTATCAATGTAGGATCGTTGTTGACAGGACTCAGTATTGTCGGAGCCGCTCTCGCATTGGCAGCGAAAGAAAGCATCGAGAATCTGATCGCATCCTTTATCATTTTTTTTGACAAACCTTTTTTCACCGGAGATTTTGTCAAAATCAACAATGCTTCGCAAACATCTGGAACCATAGAAAACATCGGTCTCCGTAGCACACGGATTCGTACCTCAGATCACACACTCGTCACCGTACCAAACAAACAAATGGTGGATACCATCATAGACAACTGGACTATGAGAAATGCCAGAAAAACCGAATTAACCCTGGAGCTGGACATTCAAAACGAGAATGAAAAAATAATTCGTCTGATGGATGAGATCAAATTGATGCTTCAAGGCAAATCACCGTACATTTCGGAGCCGCAGGTGCATCTATTCGAATTGCATAAAAACAACATGATCATCAAAATTGAATACCTAACGCCAGTCGAAGCGATCGAAAAGTATCTATCCCAAAAAGAAGAGGTGAACTGGTTCGTAAAAAATCAAATGCTTTCCTTGAATCTGAAACCGTCCAAACAAACGCAGGATCTGGTGATTGTGCAGCAAAACGCAAACTCCTGATTATTTTTTTTCAATCAGCTCAATCAATTCAACATCCCATTTTCCAGTGGTTCCATACTCCACTACCCTACCGACTTCAACACCGTTTTTCATAGCGATAATTGTTGGAACCCTCGTGATTCCAAAACATGCTGAAAGATTGGAAAGGGTTTGCTTGCTTCTGTCAACTCCAAATAAACAGATGGCCTCGTCACTTAAACCTGACTTTTCAACGAGTTTGAAAAATCTTGGCATGATATACTGTGAATCATCACACCAGGTGCCTCCGAATATGATGAAATGTAGTCCTAATTTCTTTCTTTCAAGCGTATTGATCAAAACGGTATCGGGAGTATAATCCTGAGCGGATCGGGCATACCATGAAAAAGTGGAATCGTTCTGCAGTGTGTATTTGTTGATGCTACCTTTATAGATTCTACTGCCTGTCTGCTCATCCATGCTTATCGCATAAGGCGTTTGTGCCTTTGCGTTACCAATAATCATGAACAGCAACAGCAGTGAAATCGCAAGTTGTATTTTTATCTTCATCATAAATCGGCTTTCATTTCCATCAGAAATCCACGAAGCGATTTCATGGATTCAATCATTTCGAATTTCTTTTCGGCTAGTTTATTTTTCTTTAAAAAATCTTTTGCTCCGTCAATGGTATATTTTCTCTCTCGCAACAAGTGAAAAATCAATTTTAAATTTTTGATGTCTTCGGGGCGAAACAGCCTGTCTCCTTTCCCATTTTTTTTAGGCTTGAGGATGTCAAATTCATTCTCCCAAAAGCGAATCAACGAATGGTTCACTTTAAACATTTCGGTTACTGCACCAATGGAATAGTATCTTTTGGAAAATAATGTCTCATCGTCTGGAACCTCAATCTTATCAACCCCAGCGGCCATATCACTCAATTTCATTCTTCCACGGGTAGACTTTTTTGAGGAGGGTCTATCGTTTACTTTTGGAGGAGTAAAGTCAATGATCACATCTGGTTTGCTTTCCAATGCAGTCACTTTCTCCTCCACTTGTTTTTCAGGTTCAACTTCAACTATTTCAGAAACAGGAACTTCATGTTGTTCTTCTGTTGAACTGAACATGTCGAAATCGAATGCGATTTGCTTGAGTGGCGATTTGTTTTTGGATTTACTCATCAGTCAAAACTTTTGGCGCTACCTGTTGATGCTATTTTCAGCAATCTATCGTATTGCTCGGCATTCAGGTCGTTATAAAAAAAATAAACAGGATCCACGTGGTTGTTATTGATTATTACTTCGTAGTGGCAGTGTGGGCCTGTACTCTTTCCGGTACTGCCCACCCATCCGATCACCTGACCTCTAGTGACTCTTTGTCCTCCTCTAACCTTGATTCGCACCATATGTCCGTAAAGTGTCTGATAGCCATATCCGTGATTGATGACAACATGATTTCCATAGCCACCATCTGAGGAACCCGCCACTTTAACCACACCATTTCCGGTTGCATAAATTGGAGTACCCTGAGGCGCAGTAAAATCAAGTCCTTTGTGCATTTTCGGTGTACCGTAAATGGGATCGATTCTGGTGCCGAATCCGCTGGCGATTCTGTTCAATTGCTTATTGCTCACAGGCTGGATCGCAGGAATGCTTGACA
Organism: Ferruginibacter sp.; assembly: GCA_030831725.1. GTDB lineage: Bacteria > Bacteroidota > Bacteroidia > Chitinophagales > Chitinophagaceae > Ferruginibacter. The sequence continues at coordinate 2,400 of JAURKN010000137.1, read as the reverse complement.
GTTTTTCATCTTTTCTGCTGATCAGATTAGAAATGCTTTCGTAACTTTTTTTCTGAAATGCGATTCTAGAATTGATGTTACTGAGCTGTCTCGCAATATCGGAACCAAGTTCATTGTCATTCATTTTTTTGATCTTGTCATTCTCTTTCTGTTGTTCGATCAGTTTGGCCCTGGCACTGTCAGGAACAGGATTCGCTTCAAAAATGGAACGGTATACCTCGTTATCCCTTTGTTCAAGATTCGCCATTTGTTCTTCCAATTCCATCAGTTGCTTGTTCAATTGGGCGTAATTTTCACGCAATGCGTCCATTTTGCGCTTAGTCTCGAATTCCTGTGGTTTTGGAAAAAAATTGAGATAGATATAAATGGTCAGGGTGGCAGCAACCAACAAACCGGATACCACCCCAAAAAAACGGAGCAATTTCACCCTAAGCGGCGTGATGAGTTTCTCAAACCTGAGGGTATTCGTATTGTAAAAATATTTTATCTTTTTCATGGACCACTTTTCCCGTATACACGGTTTTATTTACTCGGTTCGAATCGTTAAATTGCAGCCCGAACCGAAGAATGGGGCTCACTATTACAAATATAACCCCTTAATCTTCAATTTCCATCGAAGTAAATTTTTGTCAAATGATGACTGCAGCCGAGATTAGAAAGCATTTTCTTGATTTTTTTAAGTCGAAGCAACACACCATAGTGCCTTCTGCTCCCATCGTAGTTAAAAACGATCCGACTTTGCTTTTTACCAATGCGGGTATGAATCCATTCAAAGATTATTTTCTGGGAAACAAGAAAGCACCATACCACAGGGTGGCAGATACCCAAAAATGTTTGAGGGTAAGCGGAAAACACAATGACCTAGAAGAGGTTGGCGTAGATACCTACCATCACACCATGTTTGAAATGTTAGGCAACTGGAGTTTCGGAGACCCTGAAAATCCGGGTGCCGGTTACTTCAAAGCCGAGGCGATCGCATGGAGCTGGGAGCTGTTAACTGAAGTATACAAAATCGACAAGAGCCGTCTATACGTTACTGTTTTTGAAGGTGATGAAAAAGAAAATATCCCCGCCTCCAGCATTGCGCTTGCAGAATGGAAAAAAATAGTTCCCGAAGACCGAATCGTGTACGGCAATAAAAAAGACAATTTCTGGGAAATGGGTGACACAGGACCATGCGGACCCTGCACCGAAATTCATGTCGATTGCAGAAGCGACGAAGAGCGTAAGCAAATACCCGGAAGAGATTTGGTGAACAAGGACCATCCTCAGGTTATAGAAATATGGAATAATGTTTTCATCCAATACAACCGAAAGAAAGACGGAAGCTTGGAGTCGCTACCGGCAAGACACGTTGATACAGGCATGGGATTTGAAAGACTTGTAAGGGTTTTGCAAAACAAACAAAGCAATTACGACACAGACATCTTCAGTGGGACAATCGCAGAAACAGAAAAGATAACCGGGAAAAAATATGAGGGAAAAGACGATAAGTCGAGTGTCGCTTTCCGCGTAATTGCAGACCATATCAGAGCTATAACCTTCACCATAGCCGATGGTCAGCTTCCTTCGAATACCGGTGCGGGTTATGTGATACGCAGAATCCTTCGAAGAGCGGTGAGGTACTACTACTCCTACCTCGAATACAAACAGCCGCTTTTATTCCAACTGATGCCTTTGATCGCTGTACAATTCGAAGAAGTTTTTCCTGAAGTGATTCAACAACAGGATTTCATCAGCAAAGTCATACGGGAAGAGGAAGAGGCATTTTTAAGAACCCTAGACAAAGGGCTCAAGAAAATGGATGCCATCATGCAACAATGCAAAAGTCAATCTTCCATATTGATCAATGGCACTTCTGCATTTGAATTGCTGGATACATACGGATTTCCCATAGATCTTACCAGACTCATCGCCCAAGAAAATCAACTTGAAGTGGATGAAGCCGGTTTCGAACAAGAAATGGAAATACAAAAAAACAGGAGTCGTGCCGCCACGGCACTAGATACGGAAGATTGGGTTGTGGTGCACGATGGAAACAGCCATGGTTTCGTAGGATATGAGTCCACAAAAGCAACAACAAAAATCCTGAAATTCAGGAAAGTAAGCGGCAAAGGCAAATCAGGTTATCAGATTGTTTTGGAAAAAACACCTTTTTACGCAGAAAGCGGCGGACAAATTGGCGACACAGGTATCTTGAGAGGCGGAAACGGAAGTATAATCATAACGGATACACGAAAAGAGAACGACCTGATCATCCATAGCGCCGAAGAGATTTTGGAAAATATGTCCGACAGCATGGAAGCCGAGGTAGATGCAGACAGAAGAACCCGAATCACGGTTCATCACAGTGTGACCCATCTCATGCATGCCGCATTAAGACAAGTACTGGGAAATCAT